>CALRMF020000256.1:0-4308 GCA_943369035.1 Curvibacter sp. AEP1-3 | reverse complement strand
CGTCGATCTCCAGGCCTTGCGCTGACGCGACGGGAATCAGGCGAAGTTCTTCGCGACGAAGTCCCAGTTCACCAGCTTGTCGAGGAAGGTCTCGACAAACTTCTGGCGCAGGTTGCGGTAGTCGATGTAGTAGGCGTGTTCCCACACGTCCACCGTCAGCAGGGCCTTGTCGGCGGTGGTCAGCGGGGTGCCGGCAGCGCCCATGTTGACGATGTCGACCGAACCGTCAGCCTTCTTCACCAGCCAGGTCCAACCGGAGCCGAAGTTGCCCACAGCCGACTTGACGAAGGCTTCGCGGAAGGCGGCGTAGCTGCCCCACTTCGCGTTGATGGCCGCGGCCAGTGCGCCGGTGGGCTCACCGCCACCGTTGGGCTTCATGCAGTTCCAGAAGAAGGTGTGGTTCCAGATCTGCGCGGCGTTGTTGTAGATGCCGCCGCTGGACTTCTTGACGATGGACTCCAGGTCCATGCTCTCGAACTCGGTGCCCTTTTGCAGGTTGTTCAGGTTGACCACATAGGCGTTGTGGTGCTTGCCGTGGTGGTACTCCAGGGTCTCCTGGGAGTAGTGCGGCGCCAGGGCATCGATGGCATAAGGCAGGGGGGGCAGGGTATGTTCCATGGTTTTCCTCGTGGGTTTGTTGTTCGAGAGCGCCGATTGTAGGAATTAATTTTTCCCCTGGGGTGACACGGTCAGATCAACCTTGCCATCGGCAAGGGTGGCCCGCACGGCCTGGCCGGCATGCGTCTGCCCCACCCGGCTGATGGTCTGACCGTGCTCGTCCGACAGCCACGCGTAGCCGCGCTGCAGCACCAGCGTTGGATCGAGCAGCTCCAGGCGCAAGGCCGCACGCTCGAGGCGCTGCTGCATGCCAGCCAGCCCGCGGCGCAGCTGTTGCGGCAAGGCGGCTTCCAGCTGCTGCACATCACGCCGGCACTGGCGCAGCGCGTGCTCCGAGGCAAACCGCAGTCGCTGCGCCTGCCCGGCCAAAGCCAGACGCTGGCGCGCGGCCAGGGCTGACGGACGCCCCAGGCGACTGGCCGCCAAGTCGAGCCGCTGGCTCTGGCTGTCCAACACTCGCACCACGGCATCCTGCAGCCGCTCCTGCATCAGACCGAGCGCGCCGAGCCAGACATCGCGCGGCTCGGCCACCAGTTCTGCGGCCGCCGTGGGAGTCGGCGCGCGCAGGTCGGCCACGAAGTCGGCGATGGTGAAGTCGGTCTCATGGCCGACACCACAGACCACCGGCACCGGGCTGTGCGCCAAGGTGCGCGCCAGTGCCTCGTCGTTGAAGGCCCAGAGGTCCTCCATCGAGCCGCCACCGCGCACCAGCAGAATCACATCCACCACCGGCATCAAAGCCGAATCGGCCTCCAGCCTCCGTCCCACGGGCGTGAGGCGATACAGATTTGATAGCGCCGCACACAGCTCGGCGGGCGCCCCGCCGCCCTGCACCGAGGCCGGCGCCAGCACCACCGGAATGTGCGGCACCCGCCGCTGCAGCGCCGTCACCACGTCGTGCAGCGCCGCCGCCCCCAGCGACGTGACCAAGCCGATGGCGCGCGGCATCAGCGGCAGTTCGCGCTTGCGCGTCGCGTCGAACAAGCCCTCGGCCTCCAGCTTGGCCTTGAGCTTGAGGAACTGCTCGAACAGCGCCCCCTGTCCGGCCCGGCCCATGGACTCGACGATCAACTGCAGGTCGCCCCGTGGCTCGTACACGCCCAGGCGGCCGCGTACCTCCACCAGTTCGCCGTCGCGCGGCGTGAAGTCCAGCAGGCTGGCGGCACGACGGAACATGGCGCAGCGGATCTGGCCCGATTCGTCCTTCAGAGCGAAGTAGCAATGCCCGCTGGCTGCGCGCGAGAAGCCCGAAATCTCACCGCGCACCGCGACCGGATTGAAGCGCGCGTCCAGCGCATCAGCAACGGCGCGGCATAGCGCGCCAACTTGCCAGACGCGCGGCTTGGAGACAGGGAATTCAGGGGTGGACATCAGTCAGAACGCGGCTTGGCGGCTCGTGTTGCAGTGCACTACTCCACAGCTCAGACGCATCATCTGATAAATCTGCTGCAGCCTTCGCGAACCACGTGACACCGTCATACATCTTTGATTTCATTACGTTTTTTCTTGCCTGCCGAGTAATCAATCTGTTCCAATGGCGCAGCGATGCGGCCTCGCAGCCCGTGCCGTGGTACTTCTTCACAAAGTTATCCACAGTTTCTGTGGGATGACACAACTCGATACAGCCGGCCGTTCGCCCCCTTCGACCACCGTCTCAAACGGGCAGGACCGTGGGCCATAATCGCTCAGCTTCAATCTGCGCGGAGGGCCCTCTTTGTTTTCGATCATACAAGCCGCAGGCTGGCCGATCTGGCCTCTGATCGCCTGCTCCATCCTGGCGCTGGCGCTCATCATCGAGCGCTTTCTCAGCCTCAAGACCGACAAAATCGCCCCTCCGAAACTGCTGGACGAAACCCTGCTGATTTCGCGCCAGAACGTGCCCGCGCTGGACATCGTGGCCCAATTGGAGAAGAACTCGGCCCTGGGCGAGGTGCTGGCCAGCGGCCTGCGCGCCCTGCATGCCAACCCGCGCTGCAGCGAGGAAGACCTGCGCGCCAGCATGGAGGCCAGCGGTCGGGCCGTGGCGCACCGGCTGGAGCGTTACCTCAGCGCCCTGGCCACCATCGCTTCCGCGGCACCGCTGCTGGGCCTGCTCGGTACCGTGATCGGCATGATCGAGATCTTCGGCTCGCAAACGCCCACCGGCGGCGCTCCTGGCGGTAATCCGGCGCAACTGGCACACGGCATTTCGGTCGCGCTGTACAACACCGCCTTCGGTCTGATCGTGGCGATTCCGGCACTCATCTTCTGGCGCTACTTCCGCGCCCGCGTCGATGCCTACCTGCTGACGCTGGAACTGGCCGCCGACCGCCTGGCACGCCACCTCAACACCCTGCGGAAATGACCGGTCCCGTCGAAAGGCTCCGCCGATGAACTTCCGTCCCCGCACCCAGAGTGAGCCGGAGATCAACCTGATCCCCTTCATCGACGTGCTGCTGGTGATCCTGATCTTCCTGATGCTGACCACCACCTACAGCAAGTTCACGGAAATGCAATTGCGCCTGCCGGTGGCGGACACCGAGGCCCAGCGCGACTATCCGAAGGAAGTGGTGGTGGCGGTTGGCAGCGATGGCGCCTACATGGTCAACAAGACGCCGGTGGCCGGGCACAGCATCGAAGCCCTGGTCGTCGCGCTGAGCGAAGGCGCGAAAGCCGGCAAGGACACGGTGGTCATCATCAGCGCGGACGCTGCGGCGCGCCACCAGTCGGTGGTGACGGTGATGGAGGCCGCGCGCCGTGCCGGCCTGACGCAGATCACCTTCGCCACCCAGTCCTCGGCCCGCGCCAGCACGAGGTAAGCCATGTCGCAGCCGCCATCGTCGGGCTGGCAACGCACCCTGCTGCAGAGCTGGACACGGCGCGGTCCGCTCGCATGGCTGCTGTGGCCGTGCTCCTTGCTCATGGGCCTGCTGGTGCGCCTGCGCCAGGGGCTCTACCTCAGCGGCCTGCTGCGCCGCGAGTCGCTGCCGGTGCCCGTGATCGTGGTCGGCAACGTGGTGGCCGGCGGTGCCGGCAAGACCCCAGTGGTGATGGCCGTGGTGCAGCACCTGCAGGCGCGCGGCTTCCAGCCCGGCGTCATCTCGCGCGGCTACGGCCGCCGCACCCGCGACACCCGGGAGGTGCGACCCGGCAGCGATGCCCGCGACGTCGGCGATGAGCCGGCCCTGGTCCGGCGCCGCACCGGCGTGCCGGTGTTCGTCGCGGCCCGCCGCGCAGACGCAGCGCGCGCCTTGCTGCATCTGCACCCGCAGGTCGATGTGCTGGTCAGCGACGACGGGCTGCAGCACCTCGCACTGGCACGCGACGTGGAGATCTGCGTGTTTGACGACCGCGGCATCGGCAACGGTTTCCTGCTGCCGGCTGGCCCCCTGCGCGAACCCTGGCCGCGCCACGTCGACCTGGTGTTGCACAGCGGCGCGCAGCCCGCCTTCAGTGGCTACCGCTCACAGCGCGCGCTGGCGCCGCATGCCGTGCGCGCCGACGGCAGCCGTGTCGAACTCGCCACCCTGGCCGCCAAGGCCAGCAGCGGCCAGCCGCTGCTGGCCCTGGCGGCGATTGCCCAGCCGCACGCTTTTTTTGCCATGCTGCAGGCCGCCGGCCTGCCGCTGGCGCAAATGCTGGCGCTGCCGGACCACTATGATTTTGATAGCTGGCAGCGCCCTACCGACAAGGGCTACGCCCTGATTTGCA
>CALRMF020000255.1:0-4323 GCA_943369035.1 Curvibacter sp. AEP1-3 | reverse complement strand
TTGGGTGTGCCGTGCGGGGCGAAGATGCCGTAGTAGGGCAGGTCATCGAAGCCCTTCAGGCCCAGTTCGTCGAAGGTCGGCACATCCGGCAGCGTGGCCTGGCGCTTGGCGCCGATCACCGCCACCATGCGGATCTTGCCGGCCTTGTGGTTTTCGATGAAGTCCGGCACCGAGCCAACGCCGGCGGCGATCTGGTTGCCCAGCATGTCGCCCATCATCGGCGCGCTGCCGCGGTAGGGGGCGGCCTGCAGGTCGAGCTTGTACTTTTCGCCGATGACCTTGACGAAGAACTCCGGTGTCGAGGCCGGTGCCGGCACGCCCACGGTGCCCTTGCCCTTGCCCTGCTCGCGCACCCAGGCCACGTACTCGTTGACCGTCTTGGCCGGCGTGCCGCCAGAGAGCGCCAGGCCGTTGGCGAAGCTGGCGAAGCCGGCCACCGGCACGAAGTCCTGCGCCGGGTCGAAGCCCGGGTTCTTCATCACCAGCGGCAGGATGGAGATGGTGTGGTCGTGCGACAGGAACAGCACCGAGCCGTCAGCCGGCGCGGCCTTCAGCGCCTGCGCCGCGATCTGGCCGCCGGCGCCGGCCTTGTTCTCCACCACCACCGGCGTGCCCAGCTGGTCCTTGAGCTTGTCGGCCAGCACGCGGGCGATGGCGTCGGTGCCGCCACCGGGCGGGAAGCCGACCATCAGCTTGATGGTGGTGGGCTGGGCGGTGGCGAGGGAGCCGAACAGCAGGCCGGCGGCAGCCAGGCCCAGGGTACGACGCTTGAAGGCAGAAATCATGGTGTCACTCCAGTAGGAAAAACGGAAACATCGCGCCGCAATGTACCACCGGTGCCTGACGTGCCCTCGCTCAGAGCCAGCGGAACAGCAGCGGGATCAGCAGCGAGGCCAGTACCACCTGCAGGCCCAGCGCCAACCCGGCATAGGCGCCGGCATCCGCATTGACCTGCAGCGCGCGGGCGGCTCCCAGGCCATGCGAGGTCGTGCCCAAGGCAAATCCGCGCACCATCCAGCCCTCCGGCGTGGTCGGCAGGTGCAGCCCGTCGAACAGGTATTTGCCGCTCAGGGCGCCGATGATGCCGGTCAGTACCGCGAACACGGCGGCCAGCGCGGGAATGCCGCCGATCTTTTCGGCGATACCCATGGCCACCGGTGCCGTGACGGACTTCGAGGCCAATGACCACAGCACGTCGCTTGGCAAGCCGACCGCCCAGCCCAGCAGCAGAGCCGAGCCGGCCGAGGCGCCACCCCCGAGCAGCGCCGCCAGCAGCAGCGGCAGCCAGCGCCGTTGCAAGGCCTCGCGTCGCTGCCACAGCGGCCAGGCCAGCGCCACCACCGCGGGCCCCAGCAGGAAATGGATGAACTGGGCGCCGGAGAAGTAGCTCGGGTAGGGCACGCCGGTGGCCAGCAGCCCGCCGGCCAAGGCGAGCACGGTCCACAGCACCGGGTTGGCCCAGGGCGCCTGCTGCAGCCGAACGTAGAAGGCATGGGCCAGCACGTACGCCACCAGCGTGGCCGTCAGGCCGAACAGTGGTGTGGTGGAGAGGTAGACCCAGAGTTCGACGAACTTCGGCATGGGCTACTCCGTACGCGCATACCGGTGAAACAGGCGCAAGGCCAGCGCCGTGACGGCCAGGCCGATCCAGGTCGAGAGCACGATCACACCCAGCATGCGCAGGCCGTACTCGCTGACCAGGGCCAGGTGCGTCATGACGCCAACACCGACCGGCACGAACAACAGTGACAGGTGTGACAGCAGGTAGTCGGCGCAAGCCGCCACCGGTGTGCGCACCGGCTCGAAACGCAGCGCTGCCAGCAGCAGCACCATGCCCACCACCGGCCCGGGAAAGGGGAGGTGCAGGCCGCGTGCCAACAGCTCGCCGGCCGACTGCAACAACAGCAACCAGGCGAAGCCGCGCAGGCCAGTCATGGCTCAGACCTCCGCCGGGCCGTCCCCAAGGAGGTCTGCTCCCCCACGGGGGGATGCGACCGCAGGGAGCTAGGGGGCCACATGCATCAGAACCGCGGCAGGTCCGGGTGGCTGATCTTGCCGCCGCGCACCAGCATCTTGCCGTACTCGGCGCAGCGGTTGTGCGTCGGGATGACCTTGCCCGGGTTGAGCAGGCCCTGCGGGTCGAAGGCGCGCTTGAGGGCAAACATCTGTTCGCTTTCCTCGCGGCTGAACTGCACGCACATGGAGTTGAGTTTTTCCACGCCCACGCCGTGCTCACCCGTCACTGTGCCGCCCATGGCCACGCTGGTCTCCAGGATGTCGGCGCCAAAGAGCTCGCAGCGGTGCAGTTGGTCCGGATCGTTGGCATCGAACAGGATCAGCGGATGCAGGTTGCCGTCACCGGCATGGAAGACGTTGAGGCATTTCAATCCGTACTTGGCTTCCATGTCCTGGATGGCCTGCAGGATGTCGGCCAGGCGCTTGCGCGGGATGGTCGAGTCCATGCACATGTAGTCGGGCGAGAGGCGGCCACTGGCGGGGAAGGCGTTCTTGCGCCCACTCCAGTAGCGCAGGCGCTCGGCCTCGTCGCGGCTGACCGCGATGGCAGTGGCGCCGGCGCCGCGCAGCACCTCGCTCATGCGGCCGATCTCCTCTTCCACCTCTTCTGGGGTGCCGTCGCTCTCGCACAGCAGGATGGCTTCGGCGTCCAGGTCATAGCCGGCGTGCACGAAGTCCTCCACCGCGGCTGTCATCGGCTTGTCCATCATCTCCAGTCCGGCCGGGATGATGCCGGCGGCAATCACCGCCGCCACGGCTTCGCCGGCCTTGCGCACGTCGTCGAAGCTGGCCATGATGCAGCGCGCCAGCTGCGGCTTGGGCACCAGGCGCACGGTGACATCCATCGTCACGGCCAGCATGCCTTCGCTGCCGATCAGCACGCTGAGCAGGTCATAGCCCGCCACGTCCAGCGCCTCACTGCCGAACTCCACTGGTTCGCCTGCGATGGTGTAGCCGCGCACCTTGAGCACGTTGTGCACTGTCAGGCCGTATTTGAGGCAGTGCACACCGCCCGAGTTCTCGGCCACGTTGCCGCCGATGGTGCAGGCGATCTGGCTCGACGGGTCGGGGGCGTAGTACAGGCCGTAGGGCGCCGCGGCCTCGCTGATGGCGAGGTTGCGCACGCCGGCCTGCACCACGGCCGTGCGGCTCAAGGGGTCAATCTTCAGGATCTGGTTGAACTTGGCGAGCGACAGCGTCACCCCCATGGGGTTGGGCATGGCGCCGCCCGACAGGCCGGTGCCGGCGCCGCGCGCCACCACCGGCACACCCAGCGAGTGGCAGGCCTTGAGCACCGCCTGCACCTGTGCCTCGGTTTCCGGCAGGGCCACCACCAGCGGACGCTGACGGTAGGCGGTCAGGCCGTCGCATTCATAAGGCGTGACGTCCTCGGCCTGCCACAGCAGGGCATGCACCGGCAGGACGGCCTGCAGGGCTTGGACGACTTGCGTTTGCCGCTCGGCGCGCGTTGCGAGGTCGAGCATCTGGGGGGTGGCAGGGGCGTTCATGGTCTGATGATTCTAGACCCGGGTACCTATAATTTGGGTCCTTACACCTTTACTCTGGCGGTAGCTACCGTGTCTGATCGTCTGGCGGTACTGCCGCAATACCTGTTGCCGAAGAAAGCGCTGACGGCCATGGCCGGGCAGCTGGCGGGCGTCTCGCTGGGCGGTCTGACCACCGGCATCATCCGCCGCTTCATCCGCCGCTACGGCGTGGACATGAGCGAGGCCGCCAACCCCGATCCGGCGAGCTACGCGACCTTCAACGAGTTCTTTACCCGCGCGCTCAAGCCCGGTGCCCGGCCGCTGGCACAGGCCGACTGGGTTTGTCCGGTGGACGGCGCCATCAGCCAGTTCGGCCCGATCGAGCACGACCAGATTTTCCAGGCCAAGGGCCATGCCTACAGCACTACGGCGCTGCTGGGCGGCGATGCAGCGCAGGCCGCAGCCTTCGAGGGAGGCCATTTCGCCACCTTGTACCTGAGTCCGCGCGACTACCACCGCATCCACATGCCCTGCGACGGCACCCTCACGCGCATGGTCTACGTGCCGGGTGAGCTGTTTTCCGTCAACCCGACCACGGCGCGCGGCGTGCCGGGCCTGTTTGCGCGCAACGAGCGTGTGGTCTGTCACTTCGACACTGCGTACGGGCCGCTGGCGCTGGTGCTGGTGGGGGCCACCATCGTCGGCAGCATGGCCACGGTCTGGCATGGGGTGGTCAATCCTCCCCGCCGCCCCCAACTGCATGCCTGGTCGTATGCGCCGGGTACCGTGCAGTTGAAGCAGGGGCAGGAGATGGGGCGCT
>CALRMF020000254.1:0-4334 GCA_943369035.1 Curvibacter sp. AEP1-3 | reverse complement strand
TATGCGCTGACGCCCAAGGTCGCAACGCAGCGCAAGATGGCGCTGTACCGCAACGTCACGCCGCTGCTGATGGACACCAGTGCCGACCGTGACACCGCATTGCGCGATGCCGAGGAGCATTTGAAGAAACGCGGCATCATGCAGCCGGGTGACATCTACGTCATCACCTGCGGCGAACCGATGGGCTCACCCGGCGGTACCAACATGCTGAAGATCTGCCGCGTTTCCTGAGGCGGCACGCGGCCGGCGGCGCCTTGGTGCCGCCGGCCCCTGAGGGTAAAATCGCTGGCAGTTACCAACCAGTTACCAACTTCCCCAGGGGTTATTCATGCCACTCGTCTCGATGCGCGAGCTGCTGGACCATGCGGCCGAAAACGGCTACGGCATTCCGGCTTTCAACGTCAACAATCTGGAGCAGGTCCAGGCCGTGATGGCCGCCGCTGACGAAGTCGGCGCCCCGGTCATCCTGCAGGCCAGCGCCGGTGCCCGCAAGTATGCTGGCGAGCCTTTCATCAAGCACCTGATCCAGGCCGCCTGCGAAGCCTATCCGCACATTCCGCTGGTGATGCACCAGGACCACGGCACCAGCCCCAAGGTCTGCGAAGGCGCCATTGCCCTGGGCTTCGGCTCGGTGATGATGGACGGCTCGCTGATGGAAGATGGCAAGACCCCGGCCTCGTTCGACTACAACGTCGACGTGACGCGCAAGGTGGTCGAGATGGCGCACAAGGTCGGCGTGACCGTGGAAGGTGAGCTCGGCTGCCTGGGCAACCTGGAAACCGGTGATGCCGGCGAGGAAGACGGCATCGGCGCCGCCGGCAAGCTGGACCACAGCCAGATGCTGACCGACCCGGAGGAGGCCGCCCAGTTTGTCAAGGCCACCCAGCTCGACGCGCTGGCGATTGCCATCGGTACCAGCCACGGTGCCTACAAGTTCAGCCGTCCGCCCACCGGCGACATCCTGGCGATCTCCCGCGTGAAGGAAATCCACGCCCGCATCCCCAACACCCACCTGGTGATGCACGGCTCAAGCTCCGTGCCGCAGGAACTGCTGGCCATCATCAACCAGTACGGCGGCAAGATGAAGGAGACCTACGGCGTGCCGGTGAAGGAGATCCAGGAAGCCATCAAGTACGGCGTGCGCAAGATCAACATCGACACCGACATCCGCCTGGCGATGACGGGCGCGGTGCGCAAGTTCCTGGCCGAGAACCCGGACAAGTTCGACGCCCGCGAATGGCTCAAGCCGGCACGTGAGGCCGCCAAGGCCGTGTGCAAGGCACGCTACCTGGAGTTCGGTTGCGAAGGCCAGGCTGCCAAGATCAAGGGCGCGACCCTGCAGGTCATGGCCGCCAAGTACACCAAGGGTGAGCTGGCCCAGGTGGTGAACTGACCCCGCTGCGCTTCTTGCGATAATCACAGGCCCGGCGTGCAGCGCCGGGCTTTTTCATTTTCAGGCTGCCCCATGACCTCTGCCCTGCATACCTCTTCCATTACTTCCCTGCCGCTGCTGGCACGCGGCAAGGTGCGCGACAACTACGCCGTGGGCGACGACCGCATCCTGATGGTGGCGTCCGACCGCATCAGCGCCTTCGATGTCATCATGGGCGAGCCGATTCCGGGCAAGGGCGAGCTGCTGACGCAGATGGCGCTGTTCTGGTTCGGCAAGCTGGGCCATCTGTGCCCGAATCACCTGACTGGCGAAGCACCGGAAAGCGTGGTCAAGCCGGAAGAAGTAGCGCAGGTGAAAGGCCGCGCCATGCTGGTCAAGCGCCTCAAGCCCATTCCGGTGGAAGCCGTAGTGCGCGGCTACCTGGCTGGCAGCGGCTGGGCCGAGTACCAGGCCAGCCAGTCGGTCTGCGGTGTCAAGCTGCCGGCCGGCCTGAAGAACGCCAGCAAGTTGCCGGCGCCGATCTACACCCCGGCGGCCAAGGCCGAGGTCGGCGAGCACGACGAGAACATCACCTTCGAGAAGACGGTCGAGATGATCGGCCTGGACCTGGCCACGAAGATTCGCGACATCTCGATTGCCATCTACAAGGCGGCGGCCGAGATTGCGCTGACGAAGGGCATCATCATCGCCGACACCAAGTTCGAGTTCGGCCTCGACAAGGATGGCACGCTGGTGCTGATGGACGAGGTGCTGACGCCTGACTCCTCGCGCTACTGGCCGGTCGAAGGCTACAAGGAAGGTGCCAACCCGCCGAGCTACGACAAGCAGTTCCTGCGCGACTGGCTGGAAACTGCCACCGTGGACGGCAAGCCTTGGGGCAAGACGGCACCGGCGCCCAAGCTGCCGCCCGAGGTGATTGAGAAGACGGCGGCCAAGTACCGCGAAGCGCTGACGCGGCTGACGACCTGACACCGGGCAAGCCCTGATTGCCGTTGCCAGCAGGGCTGACCATCATGCGCAGCTCCAAGGCATTCCGGAGGGCAGGCATGTACATCCGTTTTCCAGCGCTGGTTGCTGTGCGCTTGGCCATGATGGCCATGGCCTGGGGCGCGAGCTTGCCGGTACAGGCACAGGCCGATGAGGCACTCTGGACCACCGTGCGCAGCGAGCCGAATATCGTGCTCGTCCTGCGACATGGCGAGATCGCGCCCCAGCGCGGTCAAAGTGGGACCACCTATGACGCCAGTGGTCAATGCCGTGATGAGGTCATGCTCTCGGCCAAGGGACGCCAGACGTCGGAGCGGGTGGGCCAGATCTTCCGTGAGCGTGGGGTCAGGCCGCACGTTGTCAGTTCAGCCATGTGCCGCACGCGCGACACGGCCATGCTGGCGTTCGGTGCTGCAGAACTGGATGCGGCGCTGCGCGAGTCCTTCTCGGGCGATCAACAGCGTTTCCGCGAGTTTCTCGACGCCAGCACCCGTTGGATCCTGCGCTACCGCGGCACCACGCCCCTGGTGCTGGTGATGCACCTGCCCAACATTGACAGCCTGACCGGCGAACAGCCCGAGCATGGCGAAATGCTGGTCGCCCGTTCGACGCCGAAGGGCGAACTCGACGTGCTGGGGCGCATTGTGCTCTACCGGCCGTAGCCGGGCCGGCCTCAGTTCAGCGCCATGCTGAGCTTGCGGCGGTAGCTGGATACCAGCGCGGCCTGCTCGTCTTCCTGCACCGTGGCATGGCCAGCCAGCTCGATGCCGCCGGCCGTCTTGCCGCTCACCTCCGGGCCGGCCTTCGGCTTCGGCGGCGTCAGCAGGTCGAGGATGGCGATGAAGGTCTTGCGCGGGGCTTCCTCGTCCCATTTCTTGTCGCGCATGATGATCTCCAGCAACTCGTCCAGTGCGTCCAGCCATTCGTTGTGCGCCATCAGCACGCGCGCCTTGGCAAAGCGGCTCTCGAAGTCGCGCTTGTTGGCCTCGATCTTCTCGTCGAACTGCTGCAGCGTCCATTGGCCGCGCGGGTCGGTGCTGACGAATTCCAGCGCATTGAGCCACTGCTGCAGGCCCTCGAAGCGCAGCGGGACCGGGATGCGCGCCAGTGTCGGCGCCAGGGCGCCAGCGGCCTGCGCCAGGTGGCCGGTGCCGATCAGCAGCTTGATGTAGTCGTACAGCAGTTCGTCGTTTCCAGGGTCGGCGGCCACGGCGGCGGCCATGCGCGCCAGAGCGCTCTCCACGTCACCCGATTCCAGGTGTTCCTGCGCCTCCTCGGCGCCGGCCTGGGCTTGCAGGGTCTCGTCGCTCGGCAGGTGCTTGGCCAGGAACTCGCGCAGCTTGCCTTCGGGCAGGGCGCCCATGAAGCCGTCCACCGGCTTGCCGCCCATCATCAGCACGCAGGTCGGGATGCTGCGGATGCCGAAGGCACCGGCCAGCTCCTGCTGCTCGTCGGAGTTGATCTTGGCCAGCACAAAGCGGCCGGCAAACTCCTCCTCCAGCTTTTCCAGCACCGGGCCTAGCGACTTGCACGGGCCGCACCACGGGGCCCAGAAATCGACCAGCACGGGCACGGACATGGAGGCCTGGATGACCTCGGCTTCGAAGTTTTCGGTGGTGATGTCGATCATTTGGGGCAGCTCGGGGCAAAAAAGTAAAATTCGGTCCTGATCATTCGCGGGACGCAGCGCTGTGGCACAGCGGCCAGCGCCGTCCTCAACATTATGAAAACTCTCATTGGTGTGGTCATGGGTTCCAGCTCCGACTGGGACACCATGCAACAGGCAGTCCAGATTCTCCACCACTTTGGCATCGCTCACGAAGCCAAAGTGGTATCGGCGCATCGCATGCCGGACGACATGTTTGCCTACGCCGAAGCCGCGGCCGGTCGCGGCCGGAAGGCCCTCATCGCCGGTGCCGGCGGTGCCGCCCACCTGCCGGGCATGCTGGCGGCC
>CALRMF020000253.1:0-4345 GCA_943369035.1 Curvibacter sp. AEP1-3 | reverse complement strand
CCGCTGCACCTGCGCGCCGACGCCGGCATCGGCTGGGTGCCGCAGGAACGCAATATCTTCAAGTCGCTCACCGTCGATGAAAACCTGACCGCCGTGGCGCGTCCGGGGCCGTGGACGCCGGCGCGCGTGTACGAGATGTTCCCGCGCCTGGCCGAGCGCAAGACCAACCTCGGCACCCAGCTCTCGGGTGGCGAGCAGCAGATGCTGGCCGTCGGCCGCGCGCTGGTGCTCAACCCCAAGCTGCTGCTGCTGGACGAACCGCTCGAAGGCCTGGCACCCATCATCGTGCAGGAGCTGCTGCGCGCCATCCGCCGCATCACGCGCGAAGAGGGTCTGAGCGCCATCATCGTCGAGCAGCATCCGCAGGCCATCCTGGCCATCTCGGATGTGGCGGCCGTGCTGGATCGCGGCACGGTGGTGCATTCCAGCACGGCGTCGTCGCTGCTGGAGCAGCCCGAGCTGCTGGACCGTCTGTTGGGCGTGGCGCGCTGATCTTGCTATCAAAAGGGTAGCTGTCTGCGCCCTTCTGATAAGGGGTGAGGCATGATTTCGACCGTATTTCAGAGTGTTGTCGGGCTGCTGTTGGCAGGGCTGCTGGCGGTGCCGGCAGCGGCGCAAGGCTTTCCCGCCAAGCCTGTTCGTCTGGTGGTTCCCAACGCACCCGGTGGTGCGGCTGACCTGACAGCGCGTGCCGTCGGCCAGAAGCTCGGCGAGGCGCTGGGCCAGCCGGTCGTGATCGACAACAAGCCCGGTGCCGGCGGCGTGGCGGCCGGGGAGGCGGTGGCCAAGGCCGCACCTGATGGCCATACCCTGCTGCTGATCTCCAGTGGTACTGCCGTCAGTGCCTCACTCTTCAAGTCCTTGCCTTTTGACACGGTGAAGGACTTCACGCCGGTCGCGCCGCTGGCCACCTTCGATCTGGTGATCGTGGCGCCCGAGGGCGGGCGCTTCAAGACCCTGGGTGAGCTCGTGGCATTCGCGCGCGCCAACCCGGGCAAGCTCAACATCGGTACGCCCAACATCGGTACCACCCAGAACCTGGCGGCAGAGCTGTTCAAGTCGGCAGCAGGCATTGACGTGCAGATCGTGCCCTTCAACGGCACGCCCGCGGTGATCAATGCCTTGCGGGGTGGGCAGATCGATGCCGGCCTTGACATTCTCGGTCCCGTGCTGGCGCAGATCCGGGCAGGCGTACTGCACCCGCTGGCCATCACCGGCGACAAGCGTTCGCGTGTACTGCCGGAGGTGCCTACGGCGCGCGAAGCCGGCGTCGTCGGCCTCGTGGCTGCGTCATGGAACGGCTTGGCGGTGCCAGCGAAGACCCCCAGGGACGTGGTGGCGCGTCTGAACCGCGAGGTGGTCGCTGCCTTGAAGGATCCGGTGGTCAGAAAGAAGCTGGAAGACCTCAACCTCGACCCGCATCCTGGCACACCCGAGCAGGCCGCCACCATGCTGAACGACGATATCCGCCGCTGGGGCAGCGTCATCGAGCGTGCCAGGCTGCCGAAGCAGTGAGGCCGCGGCAGCGCCAATTTTCGGAGAGGGAACACGATGGCATTCGAGATCGGACTCGTTGGCTACGGTGAAGTCGGCAAGATCTTCGCCCGCGGCCTGAAGGACCAGACTGGCGACTGGGTCGGCGCCTGGGATCTGAAGTTCGATCACGCCGCTTCGCGCGACGCCGAGCGCAGCCATGCGGCCGCCAACGGCATCGAAGCCTGTGACTCGGCAGCCGCGCTCTGCGAGCGCGCCTCTCTCATCATCTCCGCTGTCACTGCGGCCAACACCCTGGCGGTGGCGCAGGAGGTGGCACGCCACCTCCGCCCCGGAACGCTGTTCCTCGATGTCAATTCGGCGTCACCTGGCACCAAGACCCAGTGCGCCGCCCTGATCGACGCCGCTGGCGGCCATTACGTCGAGGCGGGTGTCATGACCTCGGTCCCGCCCTACGGCATCAAGGTGCCCATGCTGCTGGGTGGTGCCAAGGCGGCTGAACTCGCCGCTGTGTTGCAGGGTTGGGGTCTGGATGCGAAGGCGGTGGCCGAGCAGATTGGCGTGGCCTCGGCCATCAAGCTGTGCCGCAGCGTCATGATCAAGGGCTTGGAGGCGCTGGTGATCGAGAGCTACACCACTGCGTGCGCCTACGGCGTGGAGGCGCACATGATCCCTACGCTGCACGAGACCTTTCCTGGCATCGACTGGCACAAGCAGGGCAGCTACTTTTTCAGCCGCGTCGCCCAGCACGGCAAGCGGCGCGCCGAGGAAATGCGCGAAGCCGCCAACACCGTGGCCGAGGCGGGCTTCACGCCCTTCATGGCGGCGGCCATTGCCGAGAAGCACGACTGGGTGGCGCTGCAGGCGCGCAGCGGCGTGTTTGCCGGCCTGCCCAGGGACGCGGCGTGGCAGGACTACGCCGATCGCCTGCTCGCGGCGCGCAAGGACTGACAGGCCTACGCGGGCCGGCAAATGAAGCCGGTCGCTGATGGCCAGGCTATCACCTGGATAGCCAAACGCAATGGCGTGGGCGTCAAGTACCCCTTCATCCGCGCCGAAACCACATTCTGAGTAGAGTTGCCCCCAGCCGGCTTCAGCAAGCCGGACGCATCGGGTATGCAAGTAAATCAATCATCAGGAAATCCCATGACAACACAGAACAGCACGTTGACGGTGCGCCAGCGGCTTGCCTTAGGTTTCGGTCTGATCCTTGCCATTCTGGTGGTCCTTTCGGTCTTCAGTCTGTACGAGGTACGGCAAATTGCGGTAGCGCTGGAAGAGAATGCGACCAAGATTTCGGTTGTCCAACGCTACGCCATCGATTTCCGCGGCAGCGCCCATGACCGTTCCATCGCCATACGCGATGTGGTGTCATCCACCAGCGCCGACGAGTTGAAGAAAGAGGTGGCTGAGATTGAACGCCTGGCGGCGTTCTATGCGAAGGCGGCCGTGCCACTGGACAAGATGCTGTCGGACGATCCCAAGCTGCAGGCTGAACTGGGGTCCATGGTGGCCGCAATCAAGCAGACCGAGGCTAAGGTGCTGCCCTTGATAGACAAGGTGATTGCCCTGCGCCGGGCCGAGCAGCGCGACGAGGCGCAGCAGATCGTGTGGCGGGACGCCAAGCCCTTGTTCGTGGAATGGCTGGCGCGCATCAACGTGCTGATCGACTTCGAGGAAAAGCTCATTCAGGAGAAGCTCTCGCTTGCGCGCAGGGTATCGTCGCAGTTTACGTTGCTCATGTTGAGCCTGACCGGTATCGCGTTGTTCGTGGGTGTCCTGGCTGCCTACCTGATCTCGCGTTCCATCCGCCTGGCGTTGGGTGCAGAGCCCTGGGAAGTGAAGGCAGTGGCTGATTCAGTGCGGCAGGGTGACCTGACGGTGCAGATCCACACCAACCAGGCTCACGACGAGAGCGTGATTGTGGCGATGAAGCAGATGCGTGACAGCCTGGTCCAGGTGGTCTCCAGCGTGCGCCAGAGCAGCGAAGCCGTTGCCACGGCTTCCGCCGAGATTGCCCAAGGCAACACCGACCTCTCATCCCGCACCGAGAGTCAGGCCAGTGCACTGGAAGAAACCGCCGCCTCCATGGAGGAGCTCGGCTCGACGGTCAAGCAGAACGCCGACAACGCCCGCCAAGCCAACCAGCTGGCGCAAAGTGCCAGTGCGGTGGCGGTGCAGGGCGGTGAAGTGGTGTCTCAGGTGGTGACCACCATGAAGGGCATCAACGACAGCTCCAAGAAGATTGCCGACATCATCAGCGTGATCGACGGCATTGCCTTCCAGACCAACATCCTGGCGCTCAATGCCGCAGTGGAGGCGGCACGCGCTGGCGAGCAAGGCCGCGGCTTTGCGGTGGTGGCGGGTGAAGTGCGCAGCCTGGCGGGCCGCAGTGCAGAAGCCGCCAAGGAGATCAAGCAGCTCATCACCGACAGCGTGGAGCGCGTGGAGCATGGAACCACGCTGGTCGACCAGGCCGGGCACACCATGGAAGAAGTGGTGAGCAGCATTCGCCGGGTGACTGACATCATGGGCGAGATCACCGCCGCGAGTGCGGAACAGAGTTCCGGTGTGGCCCAGGTCGGCGAGGCTGTCGTGCAGATGGACCAGGCCACGCAGCAGAATGCCGCACTGGTGGAGGAGATGGCCGCTGCTGCGGCCAGCCTCAAGAGCCAGGCGCAGGACCTGGTGCAGGCGGTGGCAGTGTTCAGGCTGGCGCAAGACGCGCGGACAACGCTGGCCTTGCCAGCCGCCTGAGCGCTTAGTCCGGCTTGATGCGCCCAGCCTGCACCACCGGGCGCCAGCGTTCGATCTCGCGTGCAATCAGCGTGCCGAACGCCTCGGGCGAGTT
>CALRMF020000252.1:0-4357 GCA_943369035.1 Curvibacter sp. AEP1-3 | reverse complement strand
GGGTCAGGAACTCCTGGCCGGCATGCGTGAGCTGGATGTTGCGGCCCGAGGGTTCGATCAGCGACAGGCCGAAGGCCTCTTCCAGCTGGCGGATCTGCATGGACACAGCCGGCTGGGTGACAAACAGGCGTTCGGCCGCGCGCGAGACGGATTTCTCGCGCGCCACTTCGACAAAGGTCTGCAGTTGCTTGAGCGTGTAGTTGCGCATGGGGGTAACGGTATCAGAAGATGCTGATGGATTGGCGATGTGTCCCGGGTGAGCCCTAAGCGGCCGATGTACCCGGCGTCTCCGGTGCCTCGCGCTGGATGCGGATGTGGTGGCCGAACTGCTCGGCCAGAAACTGTTCGCCGCGCTCCAGCATGAAATAGCGGAACGCCTCGGCCGCCGGCGACAGCAGCTTGGACAGGGTGTGCACCACGTTCCAGGCCCGCACCACCGGGCTGCCCTCCACGTCCAGGATGGCCAGCAGGCGGTTGTCCAGCTCCAGCCCGAGGGTGTGCAGCGACAGGAAGGACAGGCCCATGCCGGCCATGACGGCCTGCTTGATGGTCTCGTTGCTCGACATCTCCATCGCCACCTTGGGCTGGAAGCCGGTGGCCTCGAAAAACTTCTCCATCGCTGCGCGTGTGCCGGAGCCTTCCTCGCGCACGATGAAGCTGTAGGGCTGCAGCGAATTTACTGTGAGGTGGCTGCGGCGCAGCAGCGGGTGGTCCACCGGGGCGACGAAGACGTGCGGATGGGCTGCAAAGGGTTCGGCGCGGGTGGCCATCTCCTTCGGCGGACGTCCCATGATGGCGATGTCCACTTCGTTGCCCTGCAGCATCTTGAGCAGCTGTTCGCGGTTACCCACGATCAGCCGCACCTCGACGCCCTCGTGCTCGCGCTGGAACTCGGCCAGCAGGCGCGGCAGGAAGTACTTGGCGGTGCTGACCATGCCGATGGTCAGCGTGCCGATCTCCAGCTTCTGCAGGCGGGCGGCGGCATCCTCGGCGTCCTTGAGCGTGGCGAGGATCTTGCGCGCGTAGACCAGCATGTACTCGCCAGCCGTGGTCAGGCTCACCTGCTTGCCGTTGCGCTCGAACAGCGGCAGGCCGACGTGGCCTTCCAGCTCCTTGATCTGCATGGTCACGGCCGGCGGTGTCAGGTGCAGCTGGGCCGCCGCCTTGCTGAAGCTCAGCTGACGGGCGACCTCACAGAAGACGCGAAGCTGGCGGAAGGTGGCGTTCTTCATTAAGCAAAAGCTGAATATTAAAGTAATAAAGTTTGAATTTACCTTATTTCGTTCATTTCTTATATTCCATCCACGACGGACATTCAAACCCGAGGAGACATGAAATGAGCGGTTCCACCCAGATCACCGACGCCAAGAAGCGCTACAGCGCAGGCGTTCTGAAATACAAGCAGATGGGCTACTGGATGCCCGACTACGTGCCGAAGGAGACGGACACCATCTGCCTGTTCCGCATCACGCCGCAGGACGGCGTGGACCCGGAAGAAGCCGCCGCCGCCGTGGCGGGCGAGTCGTCCACGGCCACCTGGACCGTGGTCTGGACCGACCGCCTGACCGCCTGTGACAGCTACCGCGCCAAGGCCTACAAGGTCGAGCCGGTGCCGAACACCCCCGGCCAGTACTTCGCGTGGGTGGCCTACGACCTGATCCTGTTCGAAGAAGGCTCGATCGCCAACATGACGGCCAGCCTGATCGGCAACGTGTTCTCCTTCAAGCCGCTGAAGGCGGCGCGCCTGGAAGACATCCGCATCCCGGTGGCCTACGTCAAGACCTTCAAGGGACCGCCGACCGGCCTGGTGGTCGAGCGCGAGCGTCTGGACAAGTTCGGCCGCCCGTTGCTGGGGGCCACCACCAAGCCCAAGCTCGGCCTGTCGGGCCGCAACTATGGCCGCGTGATCTACGAGGGCCTCAAAGGCGGCCTGGATTTCATGAAGGACGACGAGAACATCAACTCGCAGCCCTTCATGCACTGGCGCGACCGCTTCCTCTACGTGATGGAAGGCGTGAACAAGGCGCAGGCGGTGACCGGTGAGGTCAAGGGCTCCTACCTGAACATCACCGCCGGCACCATGGAGGCCATGTATGAGCGCGCCGAGTTCGCCAAGGAGCTGGGCTCGGTGGTGGTGATGGTCGACCTGGTGATCGGCTGGACCGCCATCCAGTCCATGGCCGAGTGGTGCCGCAAGAACGACATGCTGATGCACATGCACCGTGCCGGCCATGGCACCTACACCCGGCAGAAGAACCACGGCGTGAGCTTCCGCGTGATCGCCAAGTGGCTGCGCCTGGCGGGCTGCGATCACCTGCACACCGGCACCGCGGTCGGCAAGCTCGAGGGCGACCCGATGACCGTGCAGGGCTACTACAACGTCTGCCGCGACAGCTACACCAAGACCGACCTGCCGCGCGGCCTGTTCTTCGACATGGACTGGGCCGACACCAAGAAGGTCATGCCGGTGGCCTCGGGCGGCATCCACGCCGGCCAGATGCACCAGCTGCTCGACCTGTTCGGCGACGACGTGATCCTGCAGTTCGGCGGCGGCACCATCGGCCACCCGCAGGGCATCCAGGCCGGTGCCGTAGCCAACCGCGTGGCGCTGGAAGCCATGGTCAAGGCCCGCAACGAAGGCAAGGACATCAAGAACGAAGGTCCGGAGATCCTGAAGAAGGCGGCCCAGACCTGCGGTCCGCTCAAGGCGGCGCTGGATACCTGGGGCGACATCAGCTTCAACTACCAGTCGACCGACAGCAGCGACTTCGCCGTCACGCCCGCCGTGGCCTGAAAACCGGAACACAGGAGAACCGAACCATGATGACCAACCCCACCGGCCGCCTGACCCAGGGCCAGTTCAGCTTCCTGCCGGACCTGACGGATGCCGAGATCACGCTGCAGATCGAATACGGACTGAAGAAGGGCTATGCCTGGAGCGTGGAGTACACCGACGACCCGCACCCGCGCAACACCTACTGGGAAATGTTCGGCATGCCGATGTTCGACCTGCAGGATGCCGCCGGCGTGATGATGGAGCTGCAGAACTGCCGCAAGGCCTTTCCCAGCCATTACATCCGGCTCATGGCCTTTGATTCCACGCGCGGCGTGGAGTCGATCGCGATGAGCTTCATCGTCAACCGCCCCAAGGTCGAGCCCGGCTTCATGCTGGAGCGCCAGGAGATTCAGGGCCGCTCGATCCGCTTCACCACGCGCGGCTACGGCGCCAACAAGCCGGAAGGCGAACGCTACTGAAGGCCGATGCGCCATGCCAGCTGAGCCGGCATGGCGCATCAGGACACGACGATGAGTGCACCCAGCTATGCCATTCCCGGTGTCATGACGGCCGCGCCTGCGGCCGCCGAGTCGCCGCGCCCGGCCGAGGCCGGCGCGGCGCCGGTCGACAGCGGTGCGCGCAGCGTCGCGCAAGTTTTGGCCCAGTCGCAGGTCGAGGATGTGTTGGCCGAGCTGGACCGCGACCTGGTGGGGCTGGCACCGGTGAAGGCGCGCATCCGCGACATCGCTGCGCTGCTGGTGATCGACAAGCTGCGCATCAACCTGGGCCTGACCAGCCAGGCCCCCAGCCTGCACATGAGCTTCACCGGCAACCCCGGCACCGGCAAGACCACGGTGGCGCTGCGCATGGCGCAGATCCTGCACCGCCTCGGCTATGTGCGCAAAGGGCACCTGGTGGCGGTCACGCGCGACGACCTGGTGGGCCAGTACATTGGCCACACTGCGCCCAAGACCAAGGAGGTGCTCAAGAAGGCCATGGGGGGGGTGCTCTTCATCGACGAAGCGTATTACCTCTACCGCCCCGAGAACGAGCGCGACTACGGCCAGGAGGCGATCGAGATCCTGCTGCAGGTGATGGAGAACCAGCGCGACGACCTGGTGGTGATCCTGGCCGGCTACAAGGACCGCATGGACACCTTCTTCCAGTCCAACCCCGGCATGTCCTCGCGCATTGCGCACCATCTGGACTTTCCCGACTACAGCGTGGGCGAGCTGATGCAGATTGCGCAGAAGATGCTGGGTCAGCAGAACTACCGCCTGGGGCCCGGCGCGGCCGAGGCCTTCCAGCGTTACCTCGACCTGCGCGTGCAGCAGCCGCATTTCGCCAATGCGCGCAGCGTGCGCAACGCGCTCGACCGCGCGCGCCTGCGCCAGGCCAGCCGCCTGTTCGCTGACCGCGAGCGCGAACTGACGCAGGACGACCTGACGACCATCCAGGCGCAGGACATCCTGGCCAGCCGACTGTTCAAGAGCGAAGGAGCCACGTCATGACCACCGCAGCACTCCGGGCCCTGATCTTCGATGTGGACGGCACGCTGGCCGACACCGAGAGCGCGCACCG
>CALRMF020000251.1:0-4436 GCA_943369035.1 Curvibacter sp. AEP1-3 | reverse complement strand
TGAGGCGCTGCGCCCGCGCCTCTTCGAGCGCCGGCAGGCAGCTCGACTGCAGCAGGGCCGCGTCGTCTGTGACCTTGGCCACCAGACCCTTCTGCGCCGAGATCGGGAACACCTGCTCGCGTGGGATGCCCAAGATCTCGGCCGTGGTCTCGCACTGGCGCTCGATCTGCAACTGGATCTGGGCCGGCGAACTCAGCGCGTCCCACAATGAATCGATCTTGTTGAGCACCACCAGACGGGTGTCGCTGTCGTCGGACTCGGTGATGAGGTGCTCGCGCCAGATCGCCAGGTCCGACTTGGTGACACCGGTGTCGGCGCCCAGGATGAACACCACCGCATGCGCCTGCGGCACCAGGCTCACCGTGAGCTCGGGCTCGGCGCCAATGGCGTTCAGGCCCGGGGTGTCGAGGATCACCAGCCCCTGCTTGAGCAGCGGGTGCGCGATGTTGATCAGCGCGTGGCGCCAGCGCGGCACTTCCACCATGCCCTGCGCGTCGGTGAGCGGGTTGTCTTCCGGCGTCTGGCTGTCCCAGAAGCCCAGGGCGCGCGCCTCGTCCTGCGTCACGCGCACCGTCTCGGCCACCTTCTCCAGCGCCAATGCCAGCTGCTGCGGGTCGTTCACGTCCAGATCGATGCGCGTCCACTTCTCGGGCACCATGCGCCATTCCATCAAGGATTGGGTCTGCAGCCGGGTCTCGATGGGCAGCAGGCGCAGGCAGGGCGGCACCTCGGCGTCGTAGCCCATCTCGGTCGGGCACATGGTGGTGCGCCCGGCGCTGGCCGGCATGATGCGACGGCCATAGCCGGCGAAGAAGATGGCGTTGATCAGCTCCGACTTGCCGCGCGAGAACTCGGCGACAAAGGCCACCATCACCTTGTCGGCGCGCACCTGGGTCTCCAGGCGGCGCAGCCGTTCCTCGACGGCGGCGTCGAGCAGCTCGTGGTCCTTCATCCATTCGGCCAGCAGCTTCAGGCGCAGGGCGAACTCGCGCCGCCACGTGCCATGCTGGTCAAACCTGTCGTTGAATGAAGTCGCCACGGTCTCTCCCAATGAACTTTTCAATATAGCACCGCCACCTGCTAGCCCCGCTGACAAAGCGGGCAGTAATAGGTGCTGCGCTGCCCCTGACGGATGGCCTTGATCGGCGTGCCGCACACCCTGCAGGGCAGACCCTCGCGACCATACACCATGGCTTCAAGCTGGAAGTAACCGTTTTCACCCTGCGCGTTGGAAAAATCACGCAGCGTGCTGCCGCCTTTCTGCACCGCGCGCGCCAGCACATCGCGGATGGCGGCATGCAGCTTGGCCGCGCGCGGGCGGCTCAGCCGGGCGGCACTCAACGTCGGCCGGATGCCGGCCAGGAACAGCGCCTCCGAGGCATAGATGTTGCCCACGCCCACCACCACATCGCCGGCCAACAGCACCTGCTTGATGGCGGCGCGGCGCGCCTTCAGGCCGGCATGAAACGCCGCCACGTCGAAGTCGTCCGACAGCGGCTCCATGCCCAGCCCGCCCAGCAGCTTGCGCGCCTGCGGGTCGCTCTCATCCTGCACATACACCACGGCACCGAAACGGCGCGGGTCGTTCAGGCGCAGCGTGCCGCGCGTGGTCACCAGTTCGAAGTGGTCGTGCACGCCCGGCGGCGGCAGCGCCGTGGCGAAACTCAGGCTGCCCGACATGCCCAGGTGCAGCAGCAACAGACCCTCATCCAGATCGAGCAACAGGTACTTGCCGCGCCGGCGCACACCGCGCACCGTGCGGCCCACCAGGTGCTCCACCGGCATGCCCAGCGGCCAGCGCAGCGGCTTGCCCAGGCGGGCGGCGACGATGCGCGCACCGGCAATGCGATCGGCAAAACTCAGACGGGTGACTTCGACTTCCGGTAGTTCGGGCATGGCATGAAGGGGCAACGGGCTTGGATTATTATGGTTTGATGTCGCCTCTCCAACGCATTGCCACCCTCATGCTGGCTGGCGCGCTCAGCGCGCAGGCCCAGGGCCTGGACACCCCCGCCGCTGCCCCTGCCAACTCCGCGCTCGACGGCGCCCTCTTTTACCAACTGTTACTCGGTGAACTCACGACGCAAGGTGGCGACCCCGGTACCGGCTATGCGCTCCTGCTCGACGCCGCGCGCAAGACCAACGACGCCCAGCTCTACAAGCGTGCCACCGACATCGCGCTGCAGGCGCGCGCCGGCGACTCGGCCCTGCAGGCGGCACGGGCCTGGCGGCAGGCCCAGCCGGCCTCGCGACAGGCCAACCGCTACCTGCTGGAGATCCTGATCGCCCTCAACCGCCTGAGTGACGCCATCGAACCGCTCAAGCGCGAAGTCTCACTGGCCGACGCCCCGGAACGCGTGGCCACCATCAACCTGCTGCCGGGCTACTTCGCCCGCGCCAGCGACAAGAAGCTGGCCGCCCAGGTGCTGGAGCAGGCCCTGGCCGACCAGCTGGACCAGCTGGCCACGGGTGCTGCCGCCTGGACCAGCATCGGCCGCCTGCGCCTGATTGCCGGCGATGTGCCGGGCACACTGGAGGCCGCGCGGCGCGGCAATGCCGTCGACGCCAAGGCCGAAGGCCCGGCGCTGCTGGCGCTGGCCCTGACCAGCGTGTCGCAGCCGCAGGCCGAGACGCTGGTGCGCCAGTACCTCGACGCCCAGCCGCAGTCGGAAGTGCGGCTGGAGTACGCCCGCATCCTGCTCAATCTGCAACGCCACAGCGAAGCCTACGAACAGCTGCGCCTGGCCACGCGTGATCGGCCGCAGGACGCACCGGCCTGGCTGCTGCGCGGCACGCTGGAACTGCAGGACCGGCGCCTGGGTGACGCCGAGACTTCGATCAAACGTTACGTCGAACTGCTGCAGGCCAGCACGGCAATGCCCGAGGAAGAACGCAGCCGCGGTCAGGCCCAGGCCTATCTGCTGCTGTCGCAGATTGCCGAGCAGCGGCGCGATTACGCCCAGGCCAACCGCTGGCTGGACCAGATCAGCAACGCGCAGGAAATGGTCAGCGCCCAGAGCCGGCGCGCCGCCCTGCTCGCGCGCGAGGGCAAGCTGGAAGAAGGCCGCCAGCTGATCCGTCGCCTGCCGGAACGCAATCCGGGCGACGCCCGGCTCAAGCTCTCGGCCGAAGTCCAGCTGCTGCGCGACAACAAGCAGTACCAGACCGCCTACGACCTGCTGGAGCGAGCCAACCGCGGCGAGCCGGTGGACGTGAACCTGCTGTACGACCAGGCCACGCTGGCCGAGAAGCTGGACCGTGCCGACGACATGGAGCGGCTGCTGCGCCAGATCATCGCCATCAAGCCCGACTACCACCATGCCTACAACGCGCTGGGCTATTTCTTCGCCGATCGCAACATCCGCCTCGATGAAGCACGGCTGCTCATCCTCAAGGCGCTCGAGTTCGCACCAGGCGACCCGTTCATCGCCGACAGCCTGGGCTGGGTCGAGTTCCGCCGTGGCAACACCGCCGAGGCACTGCGCATCCTGCAGGAGGCCTACCGCAAGCGCCCGGACGCCGAGATCGCCGCCCACCTGGGCGAGGTGCTGTGGCGCACAGGCCAGCAGCAACAGGCCCTGAGCGTGTGGAAGGAGGGGCTCGACCTCAACGCCGAGAACGAGACGCTGCAGGAAACCATCAAGCGCCTGGGCGCCCCGCTGTGAACCTGCGACGCCGGGCGCTGGCCGCCCTCCCGCTGGGTGCTATTTTTTTTATAGCAGGCTGCGCCCAGCCACCCAAGGCAGAACCGCCCAAAGGCATGGAGTCCCGCTACTGGCGCGGCCGGCTGGCGCTGCGCGTGGACAGTGAGCCGCCGCAGGCGTTCTCGGCCGGCTTCGAGCTCAGTGGCCAGGCCGCGCAGGGCGAGCTGCGCCTGTACAGCCCGCTGGGCACGGTACTGGCCGAGCTGCGCTGGATGCCGCAGGCCGCCACGCTGACGCGCAATGGCGAGACGCAGCAGTTCGACTCGCTCGACGCCCTCGCCACCCAGGCCACCGGCGCCGCGCTGCCGGTGGCAGCCCTGTTCCAATGGCTGGCCGGGGTGCAGACCACCGCCGACGGCTGGCTGGCCGACCTGAGCCAACTGGAGGCCGGCCGCCTGACCGCGCAGCGCACCCAGCCCGCACCGGCCACCGAGTTGCGGCTGCTGCTGGAACGCTGACGCCCGCCGTCGCGCGGGGCGTCGATAATCGGCCGCATGAAGGCGCTCTACGACGTACCAGCCCCCGCCAAGCTCAATCTGTTTCTGCACGTCACGGGCCGGCGCGCCGACGGCTACCACCTGCTGCAGTCGGCCTTCATGCTGATCGACTGGTGCGACACGCTGCACCTCGAGCGTCGCGATGACGGCCGCATCGAGCGCGAGGACCTGCTGCAGCCGCTGCCGGCGGACGACCTCATCCTGCGCGCGGCACGCGCGTTGCAAGCCGCCAGTG
>CALRMF020000250.1:0-4477 GCA_943369035.1 Curvibacter sp. AEP1-3 | reverse complement strand
CGCGCTTCGCCAAGGAAGTCGCCAAATACCCGGCCGAGCAGAAGCAGTCTGCCGTCATGGCCTGCCTGTCCATCGTGCAGCAGGAGTTGGGTCATGTGAGTGCTGACAGCGAGGCCGAGATCGCCGCTTACCTCGAGATGCCGGCCATGGCCGTGCACGAGGTCACGACCTTCTACAACATGTACAACCAGCAGCCGGTGGGCAAGTTCAAGCTCAACGTCTGCACCAACCTGCCGTGCCAGCTGCGTGATGGCGCCAGGGCGCTCAAGCACCTAGAGCAGAAGCTGGGTATCGCCATGGGCGAGACCACGGCCGACGGCCTGTTCACGCTGCAGCAGAGCGAGTGCCTCGGCGCCTGCGCCGATTCGCCGGTGATGCTGGTGAACGACCGCACCATGTGCAGCTTCATGAGCAACGACAAACTGGACCAGCTGATTGACGGCCTCAAGGCGGAAGGGGTCAAGTGATGTCAGTCGAGAAACTTCTTTCGCAGTTCGCTGCCACCGGCGTGCAGACCTGCTTCCACGACCGCCATATCAATCCGCAGATCTATGCCGGCCTCAACGGTTCCAACTGGAGCCTGAAGGACTACGAGGCGCGCGGTGGCTACCAGGCCCTGCGCAAGATCCTGGGCAAGGATGGCGGTGAAGGCCTCACGCAGGACCAGGTGATCGCCACCGTCAAGGAGTCAGCGCTGCGCGGTCGCGGCGGCGCCGGTTTCCCGACCGGCCTGAAGTGGAGCTTCATGCCGCGCCAGTTCCCGGGCCAGAAGTACCTGGTGTGCAACTCCGACGAGGGCGAGCCGGGCACCTGCAAGGACCGCGACATCCTGATGTACAACCCGCACATCGTGATCGAGGGCATGGCCATCGCGGCCTATGCCATGGGCATCACGGTGGGTTACAACTACATCCACGGCGAGATCTTCCAGGTCTACGAGCGCTTCGAAGCGGCGCTGGAGGAAGCCCGCGCGGCCGGCTTGCTGGGCAACAACATCCTGGGCAGCAGCTTCAGTTTCCAGCTGCACGCGCACCATGGTTTTGGCGCCTACATCTGTGGCGAAGAAACTGCCTTGCTGGAGTCGCTGGAGGGCAAGAAGGGCCAGCCGCGCTTCAAGCCGCCGTTCCCGGCCAGCTTCGGCCTGTACGGCAAGCCCACCACCATCAACAACACCGAGACTTTTGCCGCGGTGCCCTGGATCATCCGCAACGGCGGCCAGGCTTACCTCGAGTGCGGCAAGCCCAACAACGGCGGCACCAAGATCTTCTCGGTCAGCGGCGACGTCGAGCGTCCCGGCAACTACGAGATCCCGATGGGCACGCCGTTTGCCAAGCTGCTGGAGCTGGCCGGCGGCGTGCGCGGTGGCCGCAAGCTCAAGGCCGTCATTCCGGGTGGTTCCTCGGCGCCGGTGCTGCCGGCGAACATCATCATGGAGTGCACGATGGACTACGATTCCATCGCCAAGGCCGGCTCCATGCTGGGCTCGGGCGCTGTCATCGTGATGGACGAGACGCGCTGCATGGTCAAGTCGCTGCAGCGTCTGTCCTACTTCTACATGCACGAGTCCTGCGGCCAGTGCACCCCGTGCCGCGAAGGTACGGGCTGGCTGTCGCGCGTGGTCGACCGCATCGAGAACGGCCAGGGCCGCCCCGAGGACCTGGACCTGCTGGACAACGTGGCCGAGAACATCCAGGGTCGCACCATCTGTGCGCTGGGCGATGCGGCGGCCATGCCGGTGCGCGCCATGATCAAGCACTTCCGGCCTGAATTCGAACATCACGTGGCCCACAAGACCTGCCTGGTCCCGGCTTACGTCTGAGCCCCATACCCCGAGCACACGAACATGGTTGAAATCGAACTCGACGGCAAGAAGGTGGAGGTCCAGGAAGGCAGCATGGTCATGCATGCGGCCGAGAAGTCTGGCGTCTACATTCCCCACTTCTGCTACCACAAGAAGCTCAGCATCGCGGCCAACTGCCGCATGTGCCTGGTCGATGTGGAAAAGGCGCCCAAGGCCATGCCGGCCTGTGCCACGCCGGTGACGCAGGGCATGATCGTGCGCACCAAGAGCGACAAGGCGATCAAGGCCCAGCAGTCGGTGATGGAGTTCCTGCTCATCAACCACCCGCTGGACTGTCCGATCTGCGACCAGGGCGGCGAGTGCCAGCTGCAGGACCTGGCCGTGGGCTACGGTGGCTCCTCTTCGCGCTACGAGGAAGAGAAGCGCGTGGTGTTCCACAAGGATGTCGGCCCGCTGATCTCGATGGAAGAGATGAGCCGTTGCATCCACTGTACCCGCTGCGTGCGCTTCGGCCAGGAAGTGGCCGGCGTGATGGAGCTCGGCATGAGCCACCGCGGCGAGCACTCCGAGATCGAGACCTTCGTCGGTCACTCGGTGGACTCCGAGCTGTCGGGCAACATGATCGACCTGTGCCCGGTTGGCGCCTTGACCAGCAAGCCCTTCCGCTACCAGGCCCGTACCTGGGAGCTGAGCCGCCGTAAATCGGTCAGCCCGCACGACTCCACCGGCGCCAACCTGATCGTGCAGGTCAAGAACCACAAGGTCATGCGTGTCGTGCCGCTGGAGAACGAGGCGGTGAACGAATGCTGGATCGCCGACCGCGATCGCTTTTCCTACGAGGCGCTGGGCAGTTCCGAGCGTCTGACCCAGCCCATGCTCAAGCAAGGTGGCCAGTGGAAGGAAGTCGACTGGCAGACCGCGCTCGAGTACGTGGCCAATGGCCTGAAGAGCGTCAAGGCCGAGCACGGTGCTGCGGGCATTGGTGCGCTGGTCAGCCCCCACAGCACGGTCGAGGAGCTGTACCTGGCCGGCGCGCTGGTGCGCGGCCTGGGCAGCGACAACATCGACCACCGCCTGCGCCACGCCGAGTTCGGCAAGGCCGAGGGCGTGCGCTGGTTGGGGCTGCCGATTGCGGCGCTCACGCAGCTGCAGCGCGTGCTGGTGGTGGGTTCCAACCTGCGCAAGGACCATCCACTGTTCGCACAGCGCCTCCGCCAGGCCGTGCGCCACGGTGCGCAGCTCAGTGCCATCACCTCGAAGCAGCTGTTCAAGGCCGCTGATGCCTGGGCGATGAAGGTTGCACACCCCGTCGTGACCGAGGCCGGCCAGTGGGCCCAGGCCCTGGCCGATGTGGCGGCCGCGATTGCCGCCGAAAAAGGTGTTCCGGCACCGGCCGCTGGCCAGGCAACGGCGCAGGCGCAAGCCATCGCGAAGTCGCTGCTGGGTGGTGAGCGCAAGGCCGTGCTGCTGGGCAATGCGGCCGCGCACGCGGCCAATGCCTCCAGCCTGCTGGCGCTGGCCAACTGGATCGCCGCCCAGACCGGTGCCAGCGTGGGCTACCTGACCGAGGCCGCCAACACCGTGGGTGCCCAGTGGGTCAAGGCGCAACCGCAAGGCGAAGGCCTGAATGCCGCGCAGATGCTGGCGGGCGGCCTGAAGGCGGCCGTGCTGCTGAACGTCGAACCCGAGGACACCGCCGCCGGCCAGGCTGCCGTCGCGGGTCTTAACCAGGCCGAGATGGTGGTCACGCTGAGTCCGTTTAAGACCAATCTGGCGTTCAGCGACGTGCTGCTGCCCATCTCTCCCTTCAGTGAAACCTCCGGCAGCTTCGTGAACGCCGAAGGCCGTCTGCAAAGCTTCCACGCGGTGGTCAAGCCGCTGGGCGAAACCCGCCCGGCCTGGAAGGTGCTGCGGGTGCTGGGCAACCTGCTGGGGCTGCCGGGCTTCGAGTTCGAGACCTCGCAGGAGGTGCTGGCAGCCGCCACCGCCACGCCGGCGAACCTGTCCAACCTGACGCAGGCTGGCATCAGCCTGGCTGCCCCGTCGGTCGAGCCGGTGGTGGCGTCCATCTATCAACTCGACGGCTTGGTCCGTCGCGCGCCGTCGCTGCAGTTGACGGCCGATGCCCGTGAACAAGGGGTCACCGCATGATCGACGCGCTGTACAACGGCGGCCTGAAGCTGCTGGCTGCAAGCTGGTGGACCACCATGGCCTGGCCGGTGCTCTGGATCCTGATCAAGATCGTGGCCGTGCTGGCGCCGCTGATGGGTGCCGTGGCCTACCTGACGCTGTGGGAGCGCAAGCTGCTGGGCTTCATGCAGGTGCGCTACGGCCCCAACCGCGTCGGCCCCATGGGCCTGCTGCAGCCGATCGCCGACGCGCTCAAGCTGCTGACCAAGGAAATCATCCAGCCGACCGCGGCTGCCAAGGGGCTGTTCGTGCTGGGCCCCATCATGGCCATCATGCCGGCGCTGGCCGCCTGGGTGGCGATTCCCTTCGGTCCCGATGTCGCGCTGACCAACGTCAACGCCGGCCTGCTGCTGATCATGGCCATCACCTCGATCGAGGTCTATGGTGTCATCATTGCCGGCTGGGCTTCCAACTCCAAGTACGCCTTCCTCGGCGCGTTGCGCGCCTCGGCGCAGATGGTGAGCTACGAGATCGCCATGGGCTTCT
>CALRMF020000249.1:0-4529 GCA_943369035.1 Curvibacter sp. AEP1-3 | reverse complement strand
GTAAAGGAAGTTGCGCGCAATCGTGGTGGCAAAGTCGCGGTCGGCTGCGGCGGCCGGGGCCAGCAGGCCGGTGCGGCTGGGAAAGTGCGGCAGTTCCAGCAGGGTGTAGTTGCGGAACTCGGCCACGTCGCGGAAGTAAGCCAGGCTGTCTTCTGTCAGCGCTGGCGTACCTTGGCCTGCGGCGTTGAGACGGGTGGCGGCGTACTGGTAGAGCAGGCGCGCCTGGCCGATCAGGTCGAGGCTGACATTGGCCATGGCCATGTCCTCTTCCAGCACCGGTGCGTGGCCACACCACTCGGCATTGCGCTGGCCGAGGATCAGTGCGCTGTCGGCCAGTTGCAGCAGGTAGTCGACGGGCGCCTGCATCACATGTGGCCCACTTCGTCGGGGATGCGGTAGAAGGTCGGATGGCGGTAGATCTTGTCGCCCGCGGGGTCGAACAGTTCGCCCTTGTCGTCCGGCGCGCTGGCAGTAATGGCACTTGACGGCACCACCCAGATGCTCACGCCTTCCTGCCGACGCGTGTAGACGTCACGCGCCATCTGCAGCGCCTGTGCGGCGTCGACCGCATGCAGGCTGCCGCAGTGCTTGTGCTCCAGGCCCTGTTTGCTGCGGATGAAAACTTCCCACAGGGGCCATTCTTTCTGCGTGGTGCTCATGCGGCCTCCTTCATGGCGCGGCGTTGTTGTTTCTCGGCATGGGCCAGGGCGGCGTCACGCACCCACTGGCCGTCGTTGTGGGCCTTGACCCGGGTGGCCAGGCGCTCACGGTTGCACGGTCCGTTGCCATTGACCGTGGCCCAGAACTCGTCCCAGTCGATGGCGCCGTAGTCGTAGTGCTGGCGCTCTTCGTTCCACACCAGGTCGGGGTCGGGCAGCGTGACGCCCAGCACCCGGGCCTGCGGCACGGTGGCATCGACGAAGCGTTGGCGCAAGTCGTCGTTGCTGATGCGCTTGATACCCCAGCGCATGCTCTGCGCGCTGTGGGCGCTGTCGGCGTCGGCCGGGCCGAACATGGCCAGTACCGGCCACCACCAGCGGTTCACCGCGTCCTGCACCATGGCGCGCTGGGCGGCTGAGCCCTGCATCATGGTCAGCAGCGCCTCGTAGCCCTGGCGCTGGTGGAAGCTCTCCTCCTTGCAGATGCGGATCATGGCGCGTGCATACGGGCCGTAGGAGCAGCGGCACAGCGGGATCTGGTTCATGATGGCGGCACCGTCGACCAGCCAGCCGATCACACCGACGTCGGCCCAGTTCAGCGTCGGGTAGTTGAAGATGGAGCTGTACTTGGCGCGGCCGCTGTGCAGTGCGTCCAGCATCTCGTCGCGCGAAGTGCCCAGCGTCTCGGCGGCGCTGTAGAGGTAGAGGCCGTGGCCGCCCTCGTCCTGTACCTTGGCGATCAGGATGGCTTTGCGCTTGAGCGACGGCGCACGTGAAATCCAGTTGCCTTCCGGCAGCATGCCGACGATTTCGCTGTGCGCGTGCTGGCTGATCTGGCGCACCAGCGTCTTGCGGTAGGCCTCGGGCATCCAGTCCTGCGGTTCGATGCGGCCGTCCGCATCGACGGTGGCGTCGAAGCGGGCCTGCGGCCCGGCCTGGGCTGAGTCGGCCAGCGCGACCGGTTTGGTGCCGCTGCCGTCGGGAAGATCAAGTGCCTGTGTGTACATGCCAGTCTCCTGCGGCGCCGGTCGGGCCCCGCCTGAGCGGCAGTATAGTCAATTAACCGACCGATCGGTCGGTTAATGGTGCTGGGGTTAACCCCCGGTATCGAGTGACCAGGCGGCGTGTCGGTCCTGCGCCAGCAGGCTGGCCATCTGTGGCAGGGCCGCCTGCAGCGCCGCCTTCAAGGGGTGTGGCGGGTTGATGATGAACATGCCGCTGGCAGGCAGCCCGGGGCGGGTCTTGCCCGTGGCCTCCGCACCGAGCGTGGGTTTGCCGCTGGATTTGACGGTCAGCGTGGCGTGCAGCCAAGGTTTGCCAGCCTTGGTGGCGAGCGTCTTGAGCCGGCGCGGCAGTTCATGTGCCTCCGGGCGCGGGATGATCGGGTACCAGACGGCGTAGCAGCCGGTGGGAAAGCGTTTGAGCGCCTCGGCCACCATGTCGGCGGTGCGGGCATAGTCGCTCTTGATCTCGTAGCTCGGGTCGCAAAGCACCAGGGCGCGGCGGGCAGGTGGCGGCAGGAACTTGCGCTGGCCCTCAAAGCCGTCCTCGCGCAGCACCGCGACTTGACGACCGGCATCGAGCTGCGCCACGTTGGCGGCCAGGGTTTTGGCGTCGGTCGGGTGCAGTTCGAACAGCTTCAGCTTATCGTGGTCGCGTAGCAGGTGCTGGATGATGAAAGGGGAGCCAGGGTAGACGCGCCAGTTGTTTTTACTATTGAAGTTGGCGATTACTCCCAGATAATCCTCCAGCGCAGGAGCGAGTGCGTCCTTGTCCTGTAGCTGGAGCAGGCGCTGGATGCCCTCGGTCGCCTCCCCGCTGGTGGCGGCAAACTCGCTGTCGAGCCGGTACAGGCCGGCGCCGGCATGGGTGTCCAGCACCATCAGGGCCGCCTCCTTCTGGGTCAGGTGGCGAAGCATGGCAATCAGCGTCGTGTGCTTGAGCACATCAGCGTGGTTGCCGGCATGGAAGGCGTGGCGATAACTGAACATAGGCGACTATGGTAACTGCGGGCGCCGCCCCGGGCTTGGCCGGAATGCCCGCTTTTTGTATAATGGAGGGCTTCGCAGCGCTTTTGTGGCCCCGCGGCGAAGGCATCGAATCCCACCTAAGAGATTCCCACCAGAGGAAAACCGACCGTGGAAAAGGGCCGCCCAAACCCTCTTTCAAGAGAAAACTCATGACCAAAACGATCAGCGCCAAACCCGCTGACGTGAAGCACGAGTGGTTTGTGATTGACGCGACCGACAAGGTCCTCGGACGAGTAGCCAGCGAAGTTGCTCTCCGTTTGCGCGGCAAACACAAGGCCATTTACACGCCTCACGTCGATACCGGTGACTTCATTGTCATCATCAACGCAGCCAAGCTGCGTGTGACCGGCACCAAGGAACTCGACAAGGTTTACTACCGCCATTCCGGGTTCCCGGGCGGTATCTATGCCACCAACTTCCGTGACATGCAGGCCAAGCATCCCGGCCGCGCACTCGAGAAGGCCGTCAAGGGCATGCTGCCCAAGGGCCCGCTCGGCTATGCCATGATCAAGAAGCTCAAGGTGTACGGTGGTGCCGAGCACCCGCACACCGCCCAGCAACCCAAAGTGTTGGAAATCTAAGGAGCCTTGAGATGATTGGTGAATGGAACAATGGCACCGGCCGTCGCAAGTCCAGCGTCGCCCGCGTGTTTCTGAAAAAAGGCACCGGCAAGATCACGGTCAACGGCAAGGATATCCAGGAATATTTCGGCCGCGAGACCTCGATCATGATCGCCAAGCAGCCGCTCGTGCTGACCAACCATGCCGAAACCTTCGACATCCAGGTCAACGTGCACGGTGGCGGTGAGTCCGGCCAAGCCGGCGCCACCCGCCACGGTATCACCCGCGCCCTGATCGATTACGACGCATCGCTGAAACCGGCACTGAGCCAAGCCGGCTTCGTGACCCGCGACGCCCGTGAAGTCGAGCGTAAGAAGGTCGGCCTGCACTCCGCACGCCGCCGCAAGCAGTTCAGCAAGCGTTAATTTCACAGCAAGTTTCGCCTGCTGCAATTTGTTGCAGCGCAACGGCCGCCAGAATGGAAATTCTGGCGGCCGTTGTCTTTTTCGACTGCTAGACTCCCCCTTCCATGAGATTTCGCCTGCTGCGTCGCCGCCTCACCATCAGTGCCCCGCGCATGGCGGTACGCAGCGCATTGCCATGGCCGTTCCGCTGGGCCGTGGTGGCCATCGTGCTGGGGTTTTGCGCCGCCATCGGCCTGTGGGCGTTCGAGTTCGGCAAGAACATCGCCGGCATCGATAGTGACGGTGGAGAGAAGATCATTCAGCTGCGTGGCGAGGTGGACGCGTTGCGCCAGCAACTCGCCGCGGTGAAGGAAGAGCGCGACAAGGCGCTGTCGGTCGCCAACACCTCGTCCACGCTGTTGACGGCCGAAAAGGCAGCGCAGGAGCGGCTGAGTGCACTGAACAAGCAGCTGGAGGCTGAGAACCGGGGCTTGCGCGACGATCTGGGTTTCTTCGAAAAGCTCATTCCTGCCGGCGGCGGTGAGAGTCTGGCGATCCGCGGGCTGCAGGTGGAGCTGCAGGACGGCCGTCAACTAAAATGGCAGGTTCTGGTGATACAGCCGTTGAAGAATGCCCCAGAGTTCAATGGCCGGCTGGAGTTGAGCTTCACCGGGCTGCAGGGTGGCAAACCATGGAGCGCGCCCTTGCCGGGTGGTCCCCAGACCCTGAAGTTCCGTCAGTACGGGCGGGTCGAAGGGGTGTTTGAATTGCCGCCTCAGACTGTGGTCAAGGGTGTCTCCGCCAAGGTCATGGACGGAACGGTGACCAAGGCCGTGCAGTCGATCAAGTTGTAGTTTCCATCAAGGAGGAGCCGGA
>CALRMF020000248.1:0-4535 GCA_943369035.1 Curvibacter sp. AEP1-3 | reverse complement strand
CCCGATCACCCGGTCCCTTGTCTTGCCGACCTTGGCGAAGTGCGGTACGAAGCGTTCCCAGATGCGTGAGATGACCAGCCTGGCCCGCGTGCTGGTCATCCAGCGATCGAGCGAGGCAATGATGTCCGGGTCCGCATGCGAGGCAATCAGGTAGGCCAGCTGGCTGGGCTGGATGTGCCGCGACATCGTGAGGAAGAGTTCGTTGAACGCGAGATTGCCGCCTGGGTCGATGATGGCGCCGGTATCACCGTCGCAGATCAGGAACTGGTTGGCCTGTACCGCCTGACCATCTTCCTCGATCAGGTCGGTGAACATCAGGACCTCATGGGTCTCGTCTTTGTAGAGTTCGACAGGTGACATGGCGGCGCGGCATGGGCGTCCCGCTCGGGCGGCAGCATGGATGCGGCAACCGAATGGAACTGGAGCAGGGGGCTCGCCCCCTTCGCTGCCTAGCGCGGCAATTGTTCGTGGGCGAACGTGTCGGCAGGATTCTCGCGCTTGCGGATCAGATGGACTTGATGCACATCAACCAGCACCTCCGCTGCACGACCGCGCGTGTTGTAGTTGCTCGCCATGCTCATGCAGTAGGCGCCGGCCGACAGCACACCCAGCAGGTCGCCGGGCTGGACGGCCAGGGTGCGTTCGCGGCCCAGCCAGTCGCCGCTTTCGCAGATGGGGCCGACCACGTCCCATACCGGTGTCTCGCCCGCACGGACGTTCAGCGGCACGATCTGGTGGTAGGCCTCGTACATGGCCGGGCGCGGCAGGTCGTTCATGGCGGCGTCGACGATGCAGAAGTTCTTCTGCTCGCCCGGCTTGAGGTACAGCACCTCGGTCAGGCAGACGCCGGCATTGCCCACCAGTGAGCGCCCCGGTTCGATCATCAGCTGGCGCTGCCCAAAGCCGCGGGCATCGAGCTTGGCCAGCAGCTTGGCCCACAGCGCATCCGCTGCCGGCGGCGTGTCGCCGTTGTAGTCAATGCCCAGGCCGCCGCCAAAGTCGATGTGGTGCAGCGGGATGCCGCCTGCCTCAATCGCTTCGACCAGGTCGAGCACGCGGTCCATGGCGTCGAGGTAAGGGGCTTCCTGTGTGATCTGCGAGCCGATATGACAGTCGATGCCCACGACCTGCAAGCCAGGCAGGGCGGCGGCACGATGGTAGGTGGCCAGGGTGCGCTCATGCGCGATGCCGAACTTGTTGCCCTTGAGGCCGGTGGAAATGTAGGGGTGGGTCTTGGCGTCGACGTTCGGGTTGACGCGGATGCTGACCGGTGCACGTCGGTCCGTGGCCTGCGCCACCTCATTGAGCACGTCGAGCTCGGCCTCGCTTTCAACGTTGAAGCAGCCGATGCCAGCCTCGAGCGCGCGGCGCATTTCGGCCCGCGTCTTGCCCACACCGGAGAAGATGACCTTCTTCGCGTTGCCGCCGGCTGCCAGCACGCGCTCCAGTTCGCCACCGGAGACGATGTCAAAGCCGCAGCCAGCCTGAGCGAAGACCTGCAGCACGCCCAGCGAGGAGTTGGCTTTCATGGCGTAGCAGATCTGCGCCTTGCGACCGGCAAAGCCACGCTGGTAGGCCGCCAGTGCTGACAGCATGGCCGCCTTGGAGTAGACGAACAGCGGCGTGCCGAACTGGCGGGCGAGGTCATCCAGGCGGACGTCCTCGATGTACAGCGCGTTGCCGCGGTAGGCAATGTGGGGGTGGCCGGGAAGCTGGGTGGCAGTCATTTGGAAGCAGGGGCCGAGGCCGGGGCAGTGGGTTGGGGAGCGGTGCTGTCGGTGCGCGAGCCGGGCAGCAGCGATTCAGGCAAGGTGGCGCGACGGGCCGCGGCCGGCTCCGTCGGCAGGTAGAGCGGGCCCGGTTGGCCACAGCCGCTGAGCGCGCCTGCCAGACTGCCCGCGCTGGCAACAAGGGCTAATGCCCTGACTAGAATTTGTCTTGTTTGCAACATCACGAAATTGTAATGACCGACACCGAATTCCTCGATCGCGCTGAAGCGGTGCTGCGCGCCATTGAAGCCAGCTGCGATCGCATCAACGACGAGAGTGACGCTGATATTGACAACCAGCGCGTTGGCGGCATGGTCACGCTGGTGTTTCGCAACCGCAGTCAGATCGTCGTCAACCTGCAGAAGCCCTTGCATGAGATCTGGCTGGCTGCCCGGGCCGGTGGCTTCCACTACAAGTTCGAGAACGACCATTGGATGGACACCAAGGGCCACGGCGAGTTTTTCGCCAACCTGTCCGCACATGCCTCCGAGCAGGCGGGTTGCCCCCTGGTCTTTGCCGCCTGATCAGTTCCTGAACAGGTCCAGGATCCGTTTCTTCTCATCGGCGGGTGGCAAGGCTTGCACGGGGGTGCCCACCTCGCCGGTCGACTTGTCTTCCAGACCCAGGCTGGTGACGCCACTGCCCTTGGCGTATTCCTCATAGGCCCAGTCGCCGCCGGTGTTGACCACGCCCTCGGGTGGGCTGATTTCCGTGACGGGCACGCCTTTGAGGGCGTGCTCCATGAAGCTGATCCAGATCGGCAGGCTCAGGCCACCCCCCGTCTCGCGGTCGCCCAGCTTGCGTGGCGTGTCATAGCCGATCCAAGTGACGGCGGCCAGCGTCGGCTGGTAGCCGGCGAACCAGGCGTCCATGGAGTCATTGGTGGTACCGGTTTTGCCGTACAGGTCCGGGCGTTTGAGCGTGGCCTGCGCGCGCGCGGCGGTGCCCGAACGTGTGACTTCCTGTAACAGACTGGACATGATGAAGGCGTTGCGGGCGTCGATGGCGCGCACCGACTCGTCCAGTACCGGGGCAGGGGTCTCGACCAACACCTTGCCGCCCTTCTGTTCGGTGACCTTGGTGATGAGCCACGGATTGACGCGGTAGCCGCCGTTGGCGAAGACCGCGTAGGCGGTCGCCATCTGCATCGGCGTCACCGAGCCGGCGCCGAGCGCCATGGTCAGGTAGGGAGGGTGCTTGTCGGCCTCGAAGCCGAAGCGACTGATCCACTCCTGGGCATTCTGGGGTCCGACAGACTGCAGCACCCGGATCGAGATCATGTTCTTCGACTTGGCCAAGCCGCGGCGCAGCGTCATGGGTCCCTCGAAGGTCCCGTCGTAGTTCTTTGGTTCCCAGGGCTGACCGCCAGTCACCGAGGCGTCGAAGAACAGGGGGGAGTCGTTCACCACGGTGGCCGGCGTGAAGCCTTTTTCAATCGCGGCTGAATAGATGAAGGGTTTGAAACCGGAGCCAGGCTGGCGCCACGCCTGGGTGACGTGGTTGAACTTGTTTTTCAGGAAGTCGAAGCCGCCGACCAGGGCCTTGATGGACCCGTCGCGCGGGTCCAGCGCCACGAAGGCGCCTTCGACTTCGGGTAGCTGGGTGATTTCCCAGGTGTTCTTCGTCGTCCGGGCCACGCGAATGACGGCGCCACGTCGGATCTTGATGTGGGGCGGCGCCTTGGCGGACAGGCCGGACTGGGCCGGGCGCAGGCCGTCGCCGGTGATCTCGACGGGCTCGCCGTTCTGACGCATCGCCACAATCTTCTTCGGGTCGGCTTCCAGTACGACGGCCGCCAACACGTCGCCGTTGTCCGGGTGGTCGTCCAGGGCGTCGTCGATCGCGTCTTCCAGTTCCTGGGGTTTGGTCGGCAGGTTGACGAACTTCTCCGGGCCACGATAGATCTGACGACGCTCATAGTCCATGATGCCGCGGCGCAGGGCCTTGTAAGCCACTTCCTGGTCGGCCGCACGGATGGTCGTGTAGACGTTCAGGCCGCGGGTGTACGTCTCGTCACCGTACTGGGCGTACATGAGTTGGCGCACCGTTTCGGCCACGAACTCGGCGTGGATGCGACCATTCTGGTGGGCCGGCTTGACCTTGAGCTCCTGCTTCTTCGCCGCGGCGGCCTGCTCTTCGGTGATGAAGCCGTTGTCCAGCATGCGCTCGATGATGTAGAGCTGCCGAGCCCGCGCGCGCTTGGGGTTGTTGATCGGGTTGTAGGCCGAAGGCGCCTTCGGCAGGCCAGCCAGCATGGCGGCCTCCGCCACCGTGATGTCTTTCAGGGGTTTGCCGAAGTAGGCGTCCGAGGCCGCCGCAAAGCCATAGGCCCGGTTGCCAAGGAAGATCTGGTTCATGTAGATCTCGAGAATCTGGTCCTTGGTGAGCATGTGCTCCAGCTTGAAGGTCAGCAGAATCTCGTAGAGCTTGCGCGTGAAGGTCTTTTCGGACGACAGGTAGACATTGCGCGCCACCTGCATGGTGATGGTCGATGCGCCCTGGCTCTTGACGCGCCCCAGGTTGGCCAGACCGGCACGGATGACGCCCAGGTAGTCCACGCCGCCGTGCTGGAAGAAGCGGGCATCCTCGATGGCCAGGACAGCATCGGTCATGACCTTGGGGATCTCCTTGATCGGCGTGAGGTTGCGGCGCTCCTCGCCAAACTCACCGATGAGCTGACCCTCGGCAGAGTAAACCCGTAGCGGCAGCTTGGGCCGGTAGTCCGACAGGTCGGAGACGTCCGGCAGGTTGGGAAAGGCCACGGCA
>CALRMF020000247.1:0-4542 GCA_943369035.1 Curvibacter sp. AEP1-3 | reverse complement strand
AAGCGTAACCGTCGTGACGGTGGCTTCATCGAGCGCATCGGTTTCTACAACCCGATTGCCACCGAGAAGGAAGAAGGCCTGCGCATTGCCCAAGACCGTCTGACCTACTGGGTCGGCGTCGGCGCCCAGACCTCCCCGACCGTCGAGCGTCTGATCAAGCAGGCCGCCAAGAAGGCTGCCTGATCTCATACGCCGGCTACCCTGCAGCGCTCCCGTTCCCGGGGGCGCTTCGCATTTGGGGCCGGCGTTGACCGATTTCTTTCTCATGGTGCCCCGTCTCGAAACCGCTGAATTGCCGGCGGACGCCGTCGAGGTCGGGCGCATTCTGGATGCCTGGGGCATCAAGGGCTGGTTCAAGGTCCTGCCCTACAGCGCCGATCCCGAGGCGCTGTTTTCTTCCAAGCTCTGGTACCTGCTGCCGCCCGAAAAAGGGGGCAAGGCCTTCTCCGGCCCGGTGCTGCTGCCTGTGCGCGAGGCCAAGGAACATTCCGACGCCGTCGTCGCCAGTTCCCCCGACGTGCCGGACCGCAATGCCGCCGAAGCGCTGCGCGGTGCCCGCATCTTCGTCGGCCGTTCCAGCTTTCCTACGCCGCAGCAGGACGAGTACTACTGGGTCGACCTGATTGGCTTGGCGGTGGTCAACCGTGAGGGCGTGCAGCTGGGCCAGGTGCAGGAGCTGCTGTCCACCGGGCCGCAGACCGTGCTGGTGGTCGGCTACGAGCTCGACGGCAAGCCGGCCGAGCGCATGATCCCCTTCGTCTCGGCCTATGTGGACGAGGTGGACCAGGCCGCGCGCTGCATCCGCGTCGACTGGCAGCCCGACTATTGACGGGAGGCGCCAGCACGATGCGCTTTGACGTCCTCACCCTGTTCCCTGAGCTGTTTGCGCCGCTGCTGACCAGTGGCATCACCCGCCGTGCCTACGAATCGGGCCAGGTGGACGTGCATCTGCACAACCCGCGCGACTTTGCCGAGGGCAACTACCGCCGCGTTGACGACCGTCCCTTTGGTGGCGGCCCGGGTATGGTTATGCTGGCCGAGCCGCTGGCGCGCTGTCTGCAGCAGGCGCAGGCCCAGCGCAGTGCCCGTGCGCCGGTGGTGCTGTTCTCGCCGCTGGGCCGGCCACTGGATCACGCGGCCGTGGAGCGCTGGGCCGCCAGCGAGGGCGCCGTGCTGGTCTGTGGCCGCTACGAGGGCATCGACCAGCGTTTCATCGACGCCCATGTGGACGAGCAGATCAGCCTGGGCGACTTCGTGCTCTCCGGCGGCGAAATTGCCGCCATGGCCTTGCTTGACGCGGTGGCTCGGCTGCAGCCGGGGGTGTTGGGTGATGCCGACAGCCATGCCCAAGACAGCTTCAACCCGGCGCTCGATGGCCTGCTGGACTGCCCGCACTACACGCGCCCCGAGAACTGGGAAGGGCGGGCCGTGCCCGAGGCCCTGCTGTCCGGCCACCATGCCCAGATCGAGCGCTGGCGCCGTGAGCAGCGGCTGGCGCTGACTGCCAGTCTGCGTCCGGAACTGATCGTGCAGGCCCGCGCCGCAGGCCGTCTGAGTCGGCAGGACGAGGCGTTCCTGGCCTCTCTGGCCTGAGATTCGCCGCTTCCTGCTATAATCACTGGTTTTCCAGATCCTCTGGCCGGCCGCTGGCCCTGTGTGGCGAGCATTCGTGTGACTTCTGATCCACGAACTATCCTTGGCGCGGACAAGATCATTTGAGGTAACCATGAACCTGATCCAGACCCTCGAGCAAGAAGAAATTGCTCGCCTCGGCAAGAACATTCCCGAGTTCGCCCCCGGTGACACCGTGATCGTGAACGTCAACGTGGTTGAAGGCACCCGCAAGCGCGTGCAGGCCTACGAAGGTGTGGTGATCGCCAAGCGCAACCGTGGTCTCAACAGCGGCTTCACCGTGCGCAAGATCTCCAGCGGCGAAGGCGTGGAGCGTACCTTCCAGACCTACAGCCCGTTGATCGCCAGCATCGAAGTCAAGCGCCGTGGTGACGTGCGCCGTGCCAAGCTGTACTACCTGCGTGACCGCAGCGGCAAGTCGGCCCGCATCAAGGAAAAGCTGCCGGCCAAGAAGACCGCCGAATAAGCTGGTCTCCTGCCAAGAAAGCCGCCCAAGCGTATGCTTGAGGCGGCTTTTAATTTTGTGCCTCCTGTCGCTGTGTCTGCCTCCGATTCCATCACCCCGCTGTCCAAGTTGCCCAACTTCGACCCCCACACCGTGCCGGTGACGGGCGTCGATGCCCACCTGCCCGCCGTGCCTGCGGCGCAACTGCAGCCCGAGGCGCTGCGTCAGCGCTTCCATGCACCGCCCGACTGGCAACCCGAGGTGCGCATGGAGCCGCGCTTCACCCAGCGCCAGCCAGCCGAGGCGGCGGTGCTGGTGCCGGTGGTGGCGCATGCCCGGCCCACGTTGCTGCTGACCCAGCGCACCACCCATCTGGCCAACCATTCGGGCCAGATCGCCTTTCCTGGCGGCAAGGTGGACGACACCGACGTCGATGCCGTCGATGCCGCGCTGCGTGAGGCCGAAGAGGAGGTGGGGCTGGCGCGCGACTTCGTGCAGGTGCTGGGCACGCTGCCGATCTACACCACCGGCAGCGCCTTCATCATCACGCCGGTGGTGGCGCTGGTGCGGCCGGGTTTCACCCTCACGCCCAACGCAGGCGAGGTGGCCGATGTGTTCGAGGTGCCGCTCGATTTCCTCATGAACCCTGCGCACCACCGGCGCCACAGCCTGCTGGCCGAGGGCCTGCAGCGCGAGTGGTTCTCCATGCCCTACCAGGACGGCGACATCGAGCGCTTCATCTGGGGCGCCACCGCCGGCATGCTGCGCAACTTCTACCGCTTCCTGGCCGCCTGAGTGCACCGCGCTGCGCTGACGCGACATGCCGGGCCGCTATGATCGCGGCATGAGCTTCTTTGCCCTTCTCGTTGCTCTGGTGCTGGAGCAAGCCCGTCCTCTGTCCAGCGGCAACGCAGTGCACGCCGGCATGCGTGGCTGGCTGCGCTGGGTGGTCCGCAACCTCGATGCCGGTCGCGAACCGCATGGCTGGCTGGCCTGGGGCGTCGCGGTGGGGCTGCCGACCGCAGTCGCGCTGGGCGTGCACTGGCTGCTGCTGGCGCATCTCGGCTGGTTTGCTGCCATGGTGTGGAGCGTGGTGGTGCTGTATGTCTCGCTCGGCTTTCGCCAGTTCAGCCACCACTTCACCGACATCCGCGATGCGCTGGAGGCTGGCGACGAGAACGAAGCCCGCCGGCTGCTGGCGCAATGGCGGCAGATCGATGCCAGCGAGCTGCCGCGGCGCGAGATCATCCGCCACGTCATCGAGTACTCCGTGCTGGCAGCGCACCGCCACGTCTTCGGTGTGCTGGCCTGGTTCTCCATCCTGGCCGCCTTCGGTTTCGGTCCCGCTGGTGCCGTGTTCTACCGGCTGGCTGAGTTCGTGGCGCGTTACTGGCAGCATGTGTCGCAGCGCCAGGGTCAGCCGGTCAGCGATGCTGCGCGTGCCGCCGCCGCCCAAGCCTGGCATGGCGTGGACTGGTTGCCGGCGCGCATCACGGCACTGGGCTTTGCAATTGTCGGCAGCTTCGAGGACGCCATCGACAGTTGGCGCAGCCATGAGGCGCAGCTCGATACCAGCAACGACGGCGTCATCCTCGCCGCCACGGCCGGGGCCGTGAATGTGCGCCTGGGCGCTGCGGCCCCCATCGCGGGGCTGGAAGAGGAGATGGCTGCGGCGCCGGCGCGGCCGGAGCCCGAGCTGGCTCACCTGCGCAGCATCGTCGGCCTGGTGTGGCGTTCGGTGGTGATGTGGATGCTGCTGCTGGCCTTGCTCACGCTGGCGCGGCTGCTCGGCTGAGCGCGGGTGTCAGTACCGTTTCTGCGACAGCTCGGCGAACAGTTCGCTATAGATCCTGTAGCGCGTGGCGCTGATCCCGTCTTGGTTGGCGTCTGATTTCAATGCGGCCATGACACCGCACCCCGGCTCGTGCAGGTGCGTGCAGTTGTAGAACTTGCACGCGGCCACCTGCGCCCGCAGGTCCGGCATCAGGCTGGCCAGGTGCATCGGGTCGATGTGCTGCAGGCCAAACTCCTGGAACCCCGGTGAGTCGATCAAGGCCGTGTGGCGGGCCTCATCGACCCAGTACCAGCTGGTGTGGGTGGTGGTGTGCTTGCCCGAGTTCAGGGCGGTCGAGATCTCGCCCGTCAGAGCCCGGGCACCGGGCACCAGGTGGTTGATCAACGTGCTCTTGCCGGCGCCCGAAGGGCCCAGCACCAGCGTGGTCTTGCCCTGCAGCTGTGCTTGCAGTACCTCGGCACCGGACGCGTCGCCGCCCGTGGACTTCAGGCTCAGCGGCAGCACCTGGTAGCCCATGCGCCGGTAGGGCTCCAGCCGGGCCCAGGCACGCGCAAATGGCTCGGCCAGGTCGTGCTTGTTGAGCACGATCAGCGGCGTGATGCGCTCGGCCTCGGCGGCGATCAGCGCGCGCGCCAGCTGGCTCTCGGAAAACTCGGGTTCGGCCGCGACC
>CALRMF020000246.1:0-4546 GCA_943369035.1 Curvibacter sp. AEP1-3 | reverse complement strand
CTCCAGGGCAGAGATTTCCAGATTCAGGAACCGGGCCGCGCCCTCACTGAAGATCGACACGGCAAACGCGCCGGGTGAACCCAGCGCGGCCACCCCGGAGGGAAATGCGGACGGAAGATTGACAAAGCTTCCGGGAGCGGCACCAACCGTCGTCGCACTGTAGGTGCCACCGAACTGCGCCCCGCCACGTGTCGTCGCGGCATCGACCGGAATCGCAGAGCCGCCACCCAGACGAACGCCCAGCGCGCGACCGAAGGTGTCATCCGCTTCCACAATACGCGCCTCGATCAGCACCTGACGCACCGCAATGTCCAGCTTGGCAATCAAGTTGCGCACCTGCTCCAGCCTGCTGGAGACATCGGTCACGAACAATTGGTTGGTGCGCGGCTCTGCAATGGCGCTACCACGGGGACTCAGCAGCCGTGAGCTCGCCATTGCTGCCGCAGCCGCACCGCCAACTGGCACGCCACCCATGAGCTGCCGCGCCACATCTGCGGCCTTGGCATAGTTCAACTGGAATGACTCGGTGCGAACCGGCTCCAGCCCCTCCAGCGCCACATTGGCCTCGCGCTCCAGTTTTTCCTTGGCCACGATCTCGTCCTTCGGCGCAATCCACAGCACATTGCCGGCCTTGCGCATGCCCAGGCCCTTGGCCTGCAGGATGATGTCGAGCGCCTGATCCCAGGGCACGTCCTGCAGGCGCAGCGTCACCGACCCGCTCACCGAGTCGGAGGTGACAATATTGAAATTGGTGAAGTCGGCAATCACCTGCAGCAGTGAGCGCACCTCGATGTTCTGGAAGTTGAGCGACAGCTTCTGACCGTTGTAGCCCGGCCCCTGGGTCAGCTTCGAAGGATCGACCCGCTGCGGCTTGACCTCCACCACGAATTGTTCGTCACTCTGGTAGGCGCTGTGCTCCCAGGCCCCCTGCGGCTCGATCACCATGCGCACGCGATCCCCCGTCTGGAAGGTCGTGACGGTCTGCACCGGTGTACCAAAGTCGGCCACATTGAGACGCCGCTTGAGCCCTTCCGGCAGGCTGGACTTCATGAACTCCACGACCAATGTCTGACCACGCTGGCGGATATCGACACCGACCTGACTGCTGGGCAAGGACACCACCACGCGACCGGCGCCGTTGACACCGCGACGGAAATCGACATCCTTCAGCGGCAGCACGTCACGGTTGCGGCTTTCGGCGAATGTGGGGGCGACAGCGGCGTCCGCGGCTGGTGCCGCTACGGGATCAAAGACGACGAGCAGGGACTTGCCCTGCAACTGGGTCTTGTAACCTGCAGTCTGCTTGAGATTGATCACCACGCGGCTGCGATCACCCGCCTGCAAGACACTCACGGAACGCAGATTGCCCTGATTGATCTCGATGGCGGAGCGGCCAACGGTATTGGTCACGCCAGGGAAATCCAGTGCCACCCGGGCAGGCGTCTGAATGGCAAAACTGGTGGGCGTCTTCGTCAGTGCCTGGGACAGGTCAATCCGGACCACCTCGGCACCACCTTGCAACGAACCCGACACAGACTCGATCGCTGTCTGTGCCAGCGACGACACTGCCGACACAGCCAACGCCAGTGCCAACAGAGCCCGCGCCCCCCCGCGCCGCACAACCCAACTTGTTCGCATGTTCATTTCAATCTCTCCTGCAACAGCAGCGTGGCGGGACGTTCGACCCATTCCCCGACCGCGTCTTGCACTATTTCACGCAACGTGACTTCTGTTTCGGTAATCTTGGTGACGCGACCGTAGTTCTGCCCCAGGTAGCTGCCGGGCCGCACCTGGTACAGCAGGTTATCCACCTTGACGAGCGCGACCGGACGCCCGTCCTTGACGAGACTGCCTACCATGGTCATCGCGTCCAGCGGAAACGCTTCCAATGCCTCCTTGCGGCGTGCCAGCTCCGGCGCGATCAGAGCGCCGCTGGCGGCAGACTGGGTTGTCTCGCGCTTCAGTGCCCGCGCCAGCTTCTCCTTGCTGAAGGGCTCGACCGAACCCGACTGGGCATACGGCTCAGGCTTGAACTGCTTGGGCTCAGGAATGGGCGTCACGCGCGGACGTGTCTGGTTCTTCTGTTCGGCCATCCACTGACGCAACTCGTCCTCGTTGGATCCTCCGCAGCCGGTCAGCAATACCGACAGTCCGAACGCCAGAAGCGCGTAGGCCAGGGCCCTCATTTCTTGCCCCCCTTCGCGCCACCCGCGGCCTTGCGCTGGGAGGCGATCTCGTCGGCATCGAGATAGCGGAAGGTCTTCGCCGTCGCATCCATGGTCAGGTTGCCATCCCGCGCGGGCGCAATCGTCAGGTTGTTGAGTGTCACGATGCGCGACAGGTGCGCGATATCCGAGGCAAAGGCGCCAATGTCGTGGTAACGCCCGGTCACCCGCACGGCAATGGGCAACTCGGCGTAGTAGTCCTTCACCAGCACCTGCCCCGGCCGGAACAGCTCGAACTGCAGGCTGCGCCCCAGACCAGCCTGGTTGATGTCCGACAGCAGCGCGTCCATCTCGGCCTTGCTGGGCAACTGCTTCTCCAGCTGGTTCACGTACTGCAACACCTGTTCACGCTGCTTCTTCAGCACGTCAAGGTTGACGGCCTTGACCAGCTTGATCTTGTAGTCTTCACGCAGCTGAGCCTCTTGAGCACGCACCGCTTGCAGCTCATCGTCGGAGCCGCTGAGCCAGGCAAACCACAGGACCACCACCACCATGACGGCCACCGCCACCATCAGCGCATAACGGGGAATCGCCGGCCACAGCGCCGGGTTCTGCGGGTCCAAATTGCGGAATTGGGCCTGTACCTGTTCCTTAAGAGCAGTCAGGTCAAACGAAGATAGTCGGGTTGCCATGCTGAATCCCGTTACGGCCTGGCCGGCGCAGAGGGCGACGCGGCCACAGGCACCGGCTTCTGGGCTTCGCTGGCCCGGACCAGTCGCACCCGGATAGTGAAGTTCGCGACCCGGCGCTGGTCTCGCGCGCCCACAGTCACGTTGCCCGCCACGATTTCCACCAGCTCCGGCTTGGTGAACCACGGGGTGTTGTTCGCCAGGTTGCGCAACAACTCGGACACGCGTTCGTTGGACTGGGCCACGCCTTGCAGATTGACCAGCTGGTTATCTTGCTTCATGCTGGTGACATAAACACCGTCGGGTAGCTGCTGCACCAGTTCAGACAACAGGTGCACCGGCAGATTGCGATCCGACTGCAGGTCTTCCACCGCCTGCTGCCGGGCACGCAGGGCGGCGATCTCCCCTTCCAAGCCGGCGATCTCCTTGATCTGACCTTCCAGCTTACGGATTTCGCTCTGCAGCAGCATGTTCTGGCTCTGTTGCACGGAAATCTGACCCTGGATCCACAGGTAGATCGCGCCGGCGACCACCCCGCCGGCAAGGGCGGCCAGGCCGAGGGAAAGATTGAAGACATCCTTCCGTTTCTTGCGGGCCGCCTCGCGGTGCGGCAGCAAATTGATCAGAATCACTGCAGGAACCTCCGCAAGGCCAAGCCGCAGGACGTCAGGTAGGAGGGCGCTTCTCGCGTCATCTTCTTAAGCCGCACACCATCGCCGATCTCCATACCCTCGAAGGGATTGACCAGACTGCACGGCACGCCGGCTTGCTGCGTCACGGCCTCGGTCAGCCCCGGCAGCGCCGCCGAGCCACCGGCCAGCATCACGTAATCCACCTTGTTGTGCGGTGTGCTGGTGAAGAAGAACTGCAACGCCCGGCTGATTTCCTGCACCATGCTGTCGACAAAGGGGCGCAGTACGCTGGACTCATAGTCCTCTGGCAGTTCGCCACTGCGCTTCTTGCTCTCGGCTTCCTCCAGGGAAAAACCGTACTGACGCACGATCAGCTGGGTCAGCTGCGCACCACCAAAGGCCTGGTCGCGTTCGTAGAGGACTTCCTCGTCACGGATCACCTGCATGCTGGTGGTCAGGGCGCCGACTTCGAAGAGCGCCACGATGGTGCCCCGCCCCCGATCCGGCAGGTTCTCGATCAAGCGCCCTGCCGCCAGCCGGGAGGCATAGGACTCCACATCCACCACCAAGGGCTTGAGGCCAGCCGCCTCGGCCAGCCCCTGGATGTCCTGGACCTTCTCGCGCCGAGCGGCGGCGATCAGCACGTCCACGTCACCGACTGACGTCGCGCTGGGGCCGATGACACAGAAGTCGAGACTCACTTCGTCCAAGGGAAAAGGAATGTACTGGTTGGCTTCGGCCTCGACCTGCAGCTCCAGTTCGACATCGCTCAGACCGCCCGGCAGCACAATCTTCTTGGTAATGACGGCCGACGGCGGCAACGCCATGGCCACGTTGCGTGTCTTGGCGCCGCTTTTCTTGAGCAGCCGGCGCACGGCCTCGGCCACTTCCTCGAATTTCTCGATATTGCCGTCGGTCACCCAGCCACGCTCCAGCGGCTCGATCGCACAACGCTCAAGCACGATTTGTCCGGCCTTGTTGCGGCCCAACTCGACCAACTTGACACTGGACGAGCTGACATCCAAGCCCAGCATGGGCTCCGGCTGACGGCTGAAAAGCG
>CALRMF020000245.1:0-4560 GCA_943369035.1 Curvibacter sp. AEP1-3 | reverse complement strand
GATCCTCGCGCTCACCGCCGTCTGCCTCGCCGGCCTGATGTGGCTGGTGCATGCCACCAAGCTCGGCCGCGCCATGCGCGCCACGGCCGAGAACCCGCGTGTGGCGGCGCTCATGGGCGTGCGGCCCGACCGCGTGATCTCGGCCACCTTCATCATCGGCGCCGTGCTGGCAGCCGTGGCCGGCGTGATGTGGGCGGCCAACTACGGCACGGCCCAGCACAGCATGGGTTTCCTGCCCGGGTTGAAGGCCTTCACGGCAGCGGTGTTCGGTGGCATCGGCAACCTAGCCGGCGCGGTGGTGGGCGGCATCCTGCTCGGGCTGATCGAGTCGATTGGCGCCGGCTACATCGGTGACCTCACCGGTGGCGTATTGGGCAGCCACTATGCCGACATCTTTGCCTTCGTGGTGCTGATCGTCGTGTTGACGCTGCGCCCGTCGGGCTTGCTCGGTGAGAGAGTCGCGGATCGAGCTTGACCATGAAACCACAACAACGCCTCATCGCCATCCTGCTGGCCGCCGTCGGCCTGCTGGTGCTGCCGCTCATCCTGCAGGGCTTCGGCAACGCCTGGGTGCGCATTGCCGACATGGCCCTGCTGTTCGTGCTGCTGGCGCTCGGCCTGAACATCGTGGTGGGTTATGCCGGCCTGCTGGATCTGGGCTACGTGGCCTTCTTCGCCATCGGCGCCTACATGTTCGGCCTCATGGCCTCGCCGCACCTGAGCGACCATTTCCCCATGTTCGCCGCGATGTTCCCGAATGGCCTGCACACGCCGTTGTGGATCGTCATTCCGCTGGCGGCCCTGCTGGCCGGTGTGCTGGGCGTGCTGCTGGGGGCGCCCACGCTGCGCTTGCGCGGTGACTACCTGGCCATCGTGACACTGGGTTTCGGCGAGATCATCCGCGTCTTCATGAACAACCTGGACCATCCGGTCAACATCACCAACGGGCCCAAGGGCCTGGGGCAGATCGATTCCATCAAGTTCTTCGGCTTCGACCTCGGCAAGAAGCTCAACCTGTTCGGCTACGACATCTCGTCGGTCACGCTCTACTACTACCTGTTCCTGGTGCTGGTGGTTGTCAGCGTGGTCATCTGCCACCGGCTGGAACTGTCGCGCATCGGCCGCGCCTGGATGGCGATCCGCGAGGACGAGATCGCCGCCAAGGCCATGGGCATCAACACGCGCAACATGAAGCTGCTGGCCTTCGGCATGGGCGCCACTTTCGGCGGTGTCTCGGGCGCCATGTTCGCCGCTTTCCAGGGCTTCATCTCACCCGAGTCCTTCAGCCTGATGGAGTCGGTGATGATCGTCGCCATGGTGGTGCTGGGCGGCCTGGGGCATCTGCCGGGCGTCATCCTCGGCGCCGTGCTGCTGGCGGCGCTGCCCGAGGTGCTGCGTTATGTGGCCGGCCCGCTGCAGGCCATGACCGACGGCCGGCTCGACGCGTCCATCCTGCGCCAGCTGCTGATCGCACTGGCCATGATCGGCGTCATGCTGCTGCGCCCGCGCGGCCTGTGGCCAGCACCGGAGCATGGCAAGTCGCTGCCGGCCAAGGGGGAGGCGTCATGACGGACGTGCTCCTGAATGTCAGCGGCGTCAGCAAACGCTTCGGCGGCCTGCAGGCGCTGAGCGATGTGGGCCTGCAGATCCAGCGCGGTCAGGTCTATGGCCTGATCGGGCCCAACGGCGCTGGCAAGACCACCTTCTTCAACGTCATCACCGGCCTGTACGCGCCCGACAGCGGCCGTTTCGAACTGGCCGGCCGCCCCTACCAGCCCACGGCCGTGCACGAGGTGGCGCGTACCGGCATTGCGCGCACGTTCCAGAACATCCGCCTGTTTGCCGAGATGAGCGCGCTGGAGAACGTGATGGTCGGCCGCCACATCCGCAGCGGTTCAGGCCTGTTGGGCGCGATCTTCCGCACGTCGGCCTTCCGTGCCGAAGAGGCAGCGATTGCGGCGCGGTCGCGCGAGCTGCTCAGCTATGTTGGCATTCCGCATCTGGCCGACTACAAGGCCCGCACCCTGAGTTATGGCGACCAGCGCCGGCTGGAGATTGCCCGTGCCCTGGCCACCGAGCCGCAGTTGCTGGCGCTGGATGAGCCGGCCGCTGGCATGAATGCCACCGAGAAGGTGCAGTTGCGCGAACTGATCGACCGCATCCGCCAGGACGGGCGCACCGTGCTGCTGATCGAGCACGACGTCAAGCTGGTCATGGGCCTGTGCGACCGCGTCACCGTGCTCGACCACGGCAAGCAGATCGCGCAGGGCACGCCCGCCGAGGTGCAGCGCAACGCGCAGGTGATCGAGGCCTACCTGGGGCATGGCAACGGACACGGTGCCACGGCGGCACAGGAGCAAACCGCATGAGTGAGGCAGCAGACAAGCAGGTGTTGCTGCAGGTGCGTGGCCTGAAGGTGGCCTATGGCGGCATCCAGGCCGTCAAGGGCATCGATTTCGAAGTGCGCGCCGGTGAACTGGTGTGCCTGATCGGGTCGAACGGCGCCGGCAAGACCAGCACCATGAAAGCCGTCACCGGTACTCTGCCGTGTGCCGGCGAGGTGCAGTACCTCGGCCGTTCATTGGCCGGGCAGGGTGCCTGGGATCTGGTGCGCCAGGGCCTGGCCATGGTGCCCGAAGGGCGCGGCGTCTTCACGCGCATGAGCATTGCCGAGAACCTGCAGATGGGCGCCTACAGCCGCAACGACCGGGCCGGCATCGCGCAGGACATCGAGCGCATGTACGCCCTGTTCCCGCGCCTGAAGGAGCGCCACACCCAACTGGCCGGCACCTTGTCGGGTGGTGAGCAGCAGATGCTGGCCATGGCGCGCGCCCTCATGAGCACTCCGAAGCTGCTGCTGCTGGACGAGCCGTCCATGGGGCTGTCGCCGGTGATGGTGGACAAGATCTTTGAGGTCATCCGCGATGTGGCGGCGCAGGGCGTCACCATCCTGCTGGTCGAGCAGAACGCCAGCCGCGCGCTGGCCATCGCCGACCGCGGCTACGTCATGGAGTCGGGTCTGCTCACGCTCAGCGGCCCGGCCCAGACCCTGCTGCACGACCCGGCCGTGCGCGCCGCTTACCTGGGCGAATAACGCAGCGCCTTGCTCAGGTTTGCGGTACACCGCGGCGTGCGCGGGCTACGATGCGTGTTCTGTCCATACCCCCAGGAGGATCCATGAAACGCATCACCCTTGCCCTCATCGCCCTCGGTCTGGCCGGCAGCGCGCTGGCGCAGGAAGCCGTTTTCCAGACCAAGACCCTGACGCCGGAGGCGGCGCTCAAGGCCGCGCAGGCGGCGCTGGAGTCTTGCCGCAAGCAAGGTTTTCAGGCAGCGATCGCCGTGACCGACCGCAATGGCCTGGTGCAGGTGCTGCTGCGCGACCGCTATGCCGGCCCGCACACACCCGACATTGCGATCAACAAGGCCTGGACGGCGGCGAGCTTCAAGACCTCGACGCTGGAGTTCGGCAAGGACACCCAGGCCGGCAAGCCGATGAGCGGCATCCGCAACCACCCGCGTGTGATTGCCGCGGGCGGTGGCCTGCCGATCGAGGGTGGCGGCACGCTGGTGGGTGCCATCGGCGTTTCGGGTGGACCCGGCGGCGAGGCCGACGAGTCCTGCGCCAAAGCCGGCATCAAGGCGATTGCCGACAGCCTGGAGCTCTGATCCACTGCGTCAGAAGCTATCAATTCGATAGCTGGTGACGCAGGATGGAAAAGGGCTGAAGGCCTTAAAGATTTGAAACCTCAGTCCACCTTGGCGCCCGAGGCCTTCACCACCCGTTCGTAGCGCGCGCGCTCGCGCTGCATGAAGGCGCCGAATTCTTCCGGCGTGCTCGGCACCGGTTCGGCCATCAGCGCGGCGAAGCGGCTCTGGGTTTCCGGTGCTTTCAGCGCCGTGACGAAGGCCTGGTTGAGCTTGGCGATCACATCCTTCGGCGTCGCGGCCGGCGCCACCAGTCCCCACCAGGTGTCGATGGCAAAGCCTTTCAGCGTGTCGGCCATGGGCGGCACCTCGGGCAGGGCCGCTGATCGCTGCAGCGTGGTGACGGCAATCGCCTTGAGCTTGCCGGCGCGGATGTTGGGCGCAGCGGTGGCCAGGTTGTCGATGTTGAAGTCCACCTGGCCGCTGAGCAGCGCGAGCTGCGCCGGGTTGCCGCCGTTGTAGGGGATGTGGACGGCAAAGATGCCGGCCTGCGCCTTGAACATCTCGCCCGCCAGATGGCCGGCGCTGCCATTGCCACCACTGCCGTAGTTGAGCCGGCCCGGGTTGGCCTTGGCATAGGCGATCAGGTCCTTGAGGCTGTCGATGTGCAGCCGTTTGGCGGTCTCGGCATTCATCACCAGCACGTTCGGCACCCGCAGCATCTGCGTGATGGGCGCGAAGTCGGTGGCCGCGTTGTAGGGCATGCGGCTGTAGAGCCAGGGGTTGATGGCATGGGTGGCGGTGGCCGCGATGCCGATGGTCAGGCCGTCCGGCGCTGCCTTGGCCACCGCATCGGCGCCGATGTTGCCGCCGGCGCCGGGCCGGTTCTCGATGATCACCGTGCCCAGCGTG
>CALRMF020000244.1:0-4585 GCA_943369035.1 Curvibacter sp. AEP1-3 | reverse complement strand
CACAAGATGGACGTGGTGCGCGAGCTGGCCGACCGCATCATCGTGCTGCACAACGGCACGCTGGTGGCCGATGGCGAGCCGGCGGCCGTGATTGCCTCGCCAGTAGTACAGGAAGCCTATCTGGGCATTGCCAAGGAGCCCGCATGAGCCCGCGCACAGCTGTTCCGAAGAGGGCTCGCACCGCAGTGAGGAGCACGGAGGTGATCGAATGAGCGATATGTTGTTGACGCTCGAAGGCGTGCACACCCACATTGGCGCGTACCACATCCTGCACGGGGTGGACCTGGCCGTGCCGCGCGGCCAGCTCACCATGCTGCTGGGCCGCAACGGCGCCGGCAAGACCACCACGCTGCGCACCATCATGGGCCTGTGGCAGGCCTCGCAAGGCCGCATCACCTTCAACGGCCAGGACATCACGCGCCTGCACACGCCGGCCATCGCGGCGCTGGACATTGCCTACGTGCCGGAGAACATGGGCATATTCGCCGACCTCACGGTGAAGGAGAACATGCTGCTGGCGGCGCGCCAGGCCCGGCATGCGCGCGACATGGACGAGCAGCGCCTGCAGTGGATCTTCAAGCTCTTTCCGGCGGTGGAGAAATTCTGGAACCACCCCGCCGGCAAGCTGTCGGGCGGACAGAAGCAGATGCTGGCCGTGTCGCGCGCCATCGTGGAGCCACGCCGCCTGCTGATCGTCGACGAGCCGAGCAAGGGCCTGGCGCCGGTGATGATCGACAACATGATCGCGGCCTTCGAGCAGCTCAAGGCCAGCGGCGTGACCATCCTGCTGGTGGAGCAGAACATCAATTTCGCCAAACGCCTCGGTGACCGGGTGGCCGTGATGGATGACGGCCGCGTGGTACATGCCGGCACCATGCAGGCGCTGGCCGAGGACGAGGCATTGCAGCAATCGCTGCTGGGGTTGGCGCTATGAGCAAGGATTTCGACTACAAGCCGCTGCTTCTGGTGCCCTTGCTGGCCTTGGCCGCACTGCCCTTGATCGGCTCGGGCTCGACCTGGCTCACGCTCACCGTGGCGGGGCTGGCCATGGGCATGATCGTCTTCATCATCGCCTCGGGCCTGACGCTGGTGTTCGGCCTGATGGACGTGCTCAACTTCGGCCATGGTGTCTTCATCGCGCTCGGTGCCTTCGTCGCCACCAGCGTGCTGGGCGCCATGGGTGACTGGACCGGTTCGGCCGAGCTGTGGCGCAACCTGGTGGCCGTGCTGCCGGCCATGCTGGTGGCCATGGCGGTTGCCGGTGCCCTGGGCCTGGCCTTCGAACGTTTCATCGTACGGCCGGTTTACGGCCAGCACCTCAAACAGATCCTCATCACCATGGGCGGCATGATCATTGGGGAGGAGCTGATCAAGGTGATCTGGGGCCCGCTGCAGATCCCGCTGCCCTTGCCCGAAGGCATGCGCGGCGCCTTGGCGCTGGGCGAGGCCTCGATCGAGAAGTACCGTGTGATCGCGGTGGTGGTGGGGCTGGTGGTGTTTGCCGTGCAGGCCTGGACGCTGTCGCGTACCAAGATCGGCCTGCTGATCCGGGCCGGCGTACAGGACCGCGAGATGGTCGAGGCACTGGGCTACCGCATCCGCCGCCTGTTCGTCGGTGTGTTCGTCATGGGCAGCGCGCTGGCCGGCCTGGGCGGCGTGATGTGGGGCCTGTACCAGCAGAACGTGGTGCCGCAGATGGGGGCGCAGGTCAATGTGCTGATCTTCATCGTCATCATCATCGGCGGCCTGGGCTCGACCACCGGCGCGCTGATTGGCGCACTGCTGGTCGGGCTGATGGCCAACTACACCGGCTTCCTGATGCCCAAGGTGGCGCTGTTCTCCAATATCGCGCTGATGGTGGCCATCCTGCTGTGGCGGCCGCAAGGGGTTTACCCCGTGGCAAATCGCTAAGGAGCGTCAAACATGTTCGCTCGCCTCATTTCCAACGACCTGCCGCGCAGCCGCGTGCTGGCGGTGCTGCTGGTCCTGCTGTTCCTGGCCCTGGCGGCCGCGCCCTTCATCGCACCGGGCGTGAAGGCGCTCAACGTTGCGGCCAAGGTGCTGATCTTCGTCGTGCTGGTGGCCAGCTTCGACCTGTTGCTGGGTTACACCGGCATCGTCAGCTTCGCACACACCATGTTCTTCGGCATCGGTGCCTACGGCATTGCCATTGCGAGCACCGTGCTCGGTCCCACCTGGGGCGCACTGGGCGTGGGGCTGCTGGCTGCGCTGGTGCTGTCGCTGGCGCTGGCGCTGGCCATCGGCCTGTTTTCCCTGCGGGTGCGCGCCATCTTCTTCGCCATGATCACATTGGCGGTAGCCTCGGCCTTCCAGACCCTCGCCTCGCAGCTGTCGGAGTTCACCGGTGGCGAGGATGGCCTGAGCTTCAAGCTTCCCGAGTGGCTGTCGCCCAGCTTCGAGCTGTTCGAGGAACCGGTGCTGGGCGTCATGCTGGATGGCAAGCTGATCTGCTACTACCTGTTGTTCGTCGTGGCATTGGTGCTGGTGCTGGCGCTGCTGCGCATCGTCAACTCGCCGTTCGGTCGCGTGCTTCAGGCCATCCGCGAAAACGAGTTCCGTGCCGAGGCCATCGGCTATCGGGTGGTGGTCTACCGCACCCTCTCCAGTGTGCTGTCGGCCCTGTTCGCCTGCCTGGCGGGCGCGATGCTGGCGGTCTGGCTGCGCTACAACGGGCCCGACACCTCGCTGTCGTTCGAGATCATGATGGACGTGCTGCTGATCGTGGTCATCGGCGGCATGGGCACGATCTACGGCTCGGCCATCGGCGCGGCGCTGTTCGTGGTGGCGCAAAGTTATCTGCAGGATCTGCTGCGTCTGGCCAGCGAGGCGGCCTCGTCCGTGCCGCAACTGGCGGCGTTGTTGTCGCCTGACCGCTGGCTGCTCTGGCTCGGCCTGCTATTTGTGCTGTCGGTCTATTACTTTCCCACCGGGGTGGTCGGGCGCCTGCGCGCGGCCGCGGCCCAAGGAGGCACACGATGAACCCCACCTCGAATTACCTGACCCTGGCCGGACGTGAAATCCATTACATGGAGTGGGGGGCCGGCAACCACGAGACCGTGATCGCCTGGCACGGCCTGGCGCGTACCGGGCGCGACATGGACGAACTGGCCACGCATCTGAGTGCCCACGGCTACCGCGTGATCTGCCCGGACACGCTGGGGCGCGGCCTGAGCCAGTGGAGCCCGGTGCCCCAGCAGGAGTACTGTCTGGCGTTCTACGCGCGCCTGGCCGCCGAGTTGTTCGAGCAACTGGCGATCGAGCGCGCGCACTGGGTCGGCACATCGATGGGGGGCGCCATCGGTACGGTGTGCGCTTCCGGCCTGTTTCAGCCGCAGCTCAAGGCCAGCATCCGTAGCCTGGTGCTCAATGACAATGCGCCTGAGCTGGCCGAAGCGGCGATCAACCGTATCCGCGCGTATGCCGGCAATCCGCCGGCATTCGAGACTGTGTGCGAACTGGAGGCCTTCTTCCGCCAGGCCTACAAGCCCTACGGCTGGCTCAGCGATGCGCAATGGCGCCGCCTGACCGAGACCTCCACGCGCCGCCTGCCCAATGGGCGCGTGACGCCGCATTACGACCCGGCCATGGTGCAGCAGTTCGTGCACCACCCCGACGACTACCTGATCTGGGACCATTACGAGCGGCTTGAAATCCCGGTCCTGCTGTTGCGAGGGGTTGAGTCGGACCTGGTTCGTCCGGACACTGTGCTGCAGATGCAGAAATGCGGCCCCGGCAGCAAAGGCAGCTTGCAGACGATCGAGGTGCCAGGCTGCGGCCACGCCCCGGCGCTCAATGTACCGTCCCAGCTGGATGCCGTGCTGGACTTCATCTGCCGCAGCGGCTGACAAGCCGGCGACACGACCGGGTCGTCCGCTTGGCACAATGCAGGCTCGATTCACTGACAAGAAACGAGGAGCGGACATGAGTTTGAGCATTTACGGCATCAACGCCTCGCGCGCGATCCGACCGCTGTGGGCGGCTGCCGAACTGGGACTGGATTTCGAGCATGTGCAGACCGACTACAAGGCCGGGAGCACGCGCACCCCGGAGTTTCTGGCGCTCAATCCGAACGGGCACATTCCGGTGCTGGTGGACCATCGGCCTGAAGGCGATGTGACAGTCTGGGAGAGCATGGCCTGCGCACTCTACGTCGCACGCCACCATGGCCGGCCCGACGGCATCAACTTGGTGCCGGCCACGCCGCGCGAGGACGCCGAAGCGCTGCGCTGGAGCTTCTGGACCGTGACCGAGGTCGAAAAGGACGCATTGACCGTGCTGATGCACCGCCTCGCAATGCCGGCCGAGGAGCGCAAGCACGAGCTGGCCGAGGCGGCCGAAAAACGCCTGGCCGTGCCGCTGCGGGTGCTGGAACAGCACCTGGCGCAGCAGCAGGCGCGTGGCGAGTCTCACCTGGCTGCGGCCCGCTTCACGGTAGCCGATCTGTGTGTGGCCAGCGTCATGATGTGGGTGCGACCGGCGCGTGAGCTGCTGGCACACTACCCCCTGACGAGTGCGTGGCTGTCTCAGTCTCTCAGCCGACCGGCGTACGAAGCCCTGCGGCACC
>CALRMF020000243.1:0-4600 GCA_943369035.1 Curvibacter sp. AEP1-3 | reverse complement strand
AGCTGTTCCCGGCCATCGTCACGCTGCACCTGCTCGGCGGCTTGCTCTTGCTGGCGCTGTTGAGTGTGCAGGCGGTCCGGTATGCGCAGATCCATGACGCAGTGGCCACGGTGCGTGTGCCACCGGTCTTGCGCCGCCTGCTCTGGCTGGGGCTGGCGCTGCTGGCCCTGCAGATCGCGCTGGGCGGCTGGGTCAGCACCAACTACGCCGTGCTGGCCTGCACCGAGTTCCCCACCTGCCAGGGCCGCTGGTGGCCCGAGATGAATTTCGCCCAGGGCTTCGAGCTCTGGCGTGAGCTGGGCCTGACGTCGGACGGCCAGCACATCAGCTTTGCCGCGCTCACCGCCATCCATTACGTGCACCGCCTCATGGCCTATGCCGTGATCGCGCTGCTGGTCTGGACCGCCTGGCGCATGCGTGCCGTGCCCGGCCTGCGCCGGGCCGCGCGCTGGCTGGCCGGCCTGTTGCTGCTGCAGTTCGTCACCGGCCTGAGCAACGTCGTGCTTGATTGGCCGCTGCTGGCCGCCGTGCTGCACACCGGCGGCGCCGCAGCGCTGGTGGTGGTGCTGACCTGGAGCCTGGCCAGCGGCCAGGCCGGGTCCAGGCGCGCCACTTCTTCCCTCTCCGTTTCGAGTTCTGTCGCATGAGTGCCCCGTCCGTTCTGCAGCCGCCGTCCGTCTTCAGCCAGTTCTATGCGCTGATGAAGCCGCGCGTGATCCAGCTCATCGTCTTCTGCGCGCTCATCGGCATGGTGCTGGCCGTGCCCGGCCTGCCGGGCTGGCGCGAACTGCAGCTGATGCTGATTGCCTGCGTCGGCATCTGGCTGGTGGCAGGCGCGGCCGCCGCCTTCAACTGCATCGTGGAGAAGGGCATCGACGCCAAGATGAAGCGCACCGCCTGGCGCCCCACCGCCAAGGGCGAGTTGAGCGATGTGCAGACCCTGGTGTTCTCCGCCATCCTCTGCACGGCCGGCTCGGTGCTGCTGTACGTCTGGGTCAACCCGCTGACCATGTGGCTGACCTTTGCCACCTTTGTCGGCTATGCCGTGATCTACACCGTCATCCTCAAGCCGCTGACCCCGCAGAACATCGTCATCGGCGGTGCCTCCGGCGCCATGCCGCCGGTGCTGGGCTGGGCCGCGATGACGGGCGACGTCGGGCCGGAGGCGCTGATCCTCTTCCTCATCATCTTCCTGTGGACGCCGCCGCACTTCTGGGCGCTGGCGCTGTACCGCGTGGAGGACTACCGCAAGTCCGGCCTGCCCATGCTGCCGGTGACGCACGGCAACGAGTTCACCCGGCTGCAGATCCTGCTCTACACGCTGGTGCTGTTCGCCGCCTGCCTCATGCCCTTCGTCTACCGCATGAGTTCCTGGCTCTACTTAGTGGCCGCCATCGTGCTCAACGCCGGCTTCTTCCTCTATGCCTTCAAGCTGTGGCGCGGCTATTCGGACGAGCTGGCGCGCAAGACCTTCCGCTTCTCGCTCATCCACCTGAGCGTGCTGTTTGCAGCGCTGCTGCTCGACCACTACCTGCTGTGAGTCACCATGAACAAACGAAACGCTCTTAAATTCGTAGCTGCCAGCGTTTTGCTGGCGGGCGCTGCAGGCCTGTTGACGGCCTGTTCCGAAAGCAAGCCACAGTTCACCGCCATCGACATCACCGGTGCTGACTATGCCAAGGACTTCCAGCTGACCGACCACAACGGCCAGGCGCGCACGCTCAAGGACTTCCAGGGCAAGATCGTGGTGATGTTCTTCGGCTACACCCAGTGCCCGGACGTCTGCCCCACCTCCATGACCGAACTGGTGGAGGTGAAGAAGCTGCTCGGCGCCGACGGCGACAAGCTGCAGGGCCTGTTCGTCAGTGTCGACCCGGCACGCGACACACCCGAGATGCTCAAGGCCTACATGGCCAACTTCGACCCCAGCTTCATCGCGCTCTATGCGGACACGCCCGAGAAGCTGGCCGCCGTGGCCAAGGACTACAAGGTGTATTACAAGAAGGTCGAGGGCAAGACGCCCACCAGCTACACCATGGACCACTCGGCCGGCAGCTACATCTACGACACCCAGGGCCGCCTGCGCCTGTACACCCGCTACGGCAGCGGCGCGCCGGCCATGGCGGCCGACATCAAGCTGCTGCTGCAGCAGAAGTAAGCGCGCCGCCGCGGGTGGCCGTTTCTCGGTCTTACTCGGCCTTGATGGCGCGGTCGGCAATGATCTTGCCCAGCACCGCGGTATCCGACTTGATGCGCGTGGCCAAGCCCTCGGCCGACGTGCCCGCCACCTGCCAGCCCTGCTGGAACAGCCGCTGCCGCACCTCGGGGCTGCGGGCGATCTCGCTGAACAGGTAGCCCAGCCGGTCCACCACCGGGCGGGGCAGCGAGGCCGGGCCGGCCACGCCGTTCCAGATCTCGAGCTGGAAGTTCTTCACCCCCGCTTCGGCCAGGCTCGGCACGTCCGGTGCCAGCGTGCTGCGGCCGCTCGACGTGACGCCCAGCACCCTCACCTTGCCGGCGCGGGCCTGCGCCTGGGCCAGCCCCGGCGGCAGCATGGACAGCTGGATCTGCCCGCCCACCATGGCGGTGACCACCTGCGGGTAGCCGGGGTAGGGCACATGCACCGGCGCCATGCCGGCGCGCGCCTTCAGCAGCTCCATGCCGATGTGGCCCACCGTGCCCACGCCGGGCGAGCCGTAGCTCCACGTGGTGCCACTGGCGCGTGCGGCCGCCAGAAACTCGGCCGCGTTGTTGCCCGGGGCGTTGGCCGGCGCGGCCAGCACCAGCGGGGCGGTGCCGATCAGGCTGATCGGCTTCAGGTCCTTGGCCGGGTCATAGGGCGTCTTGGGGTTGAGCAGCTTGGCAATGGTCAGGTTGCCGTTGATCATCACGCCGATGGTGTGGCCGTCGGTCGCCTTGGCCACCAGGTCGGCGGCAATGTTGCCGCCGGCACCGGGCCGGTTCTCCACGATCACCGGCTGCCCCAGCGCCTTGCCCAGCGGCTCGGCCAGCGTGCGCGCCACCAGGTCGGGCGACGTGCCGGCCGGGAAGCCCACCAGGATCTTCAGCGGCTTGCTCGGCCAGCCCGGGGTTTCAGGGGTTTTTTGGGCCTTGGCGCCCACGGACAGGGCGCCAAGCGCTATCAAAAGCAGAGCGCGACGAAACGGGGCAGGGCGTACGGACATGTGGGTCTCCAATAAAAAAAGCCCCTGACTCTCGGCGAGTCAGGGGCCTGGTGAGGCGTCAGCCAAGATCAGGCGTATTCTGCCAGCGCGGCCTTCATCTTCTTCATGGCCGCCACTTCGATCTGGCGGATGCGCTCAGCGCTCACGCCGTACTCGGCGGCCAGTTCATGCAGCGTCATGCCGCCCGAGCTGTCGTCGTTCACCTTCAGCCAGCGCTCTTCCACGATGCGGCGGCTGCGCGCATCCAGCACCTCCAGCGCGGCGGCCAGGCCGTCGCTGGCCAGGCGGTCGCGCTGGCGTGCCTCGATCATGGCCGTCGGCTCGTGGCTGGCGTCGGCCAGGTAGGCGATCGGGCCATAGCTGTCTTCGCCGTCTTCCGTCGGCCCGGGGTCGAGCGTGACGTCGCCGCCCGACAGGCGGGTCTCCATCTCGATCACTTCCTCGCGCTTGACCTTCAGCTCCTTGGCCATCAGGTCGATTTCCTGCTCGCTCAGCGTGTCGCGGTGGGTGGCGGCGTCCACGGCGGCGGCATCGGCCTTGTAGCCCTGCTTCATGGAGCGCAGGTTGAAGAACAGCTTGCGCTGGGCCTTGGTCGTGGCGACCTTGACCATGCGCCAGTTGCGCAGGATGTATTCGTGGATCTCGGCCTTGATCCAGTGCATGGCGTAGCTCACCAGGCGCACGCCCTGGCTGGGGTCGAAGCGCTTGACGGCCTTCATCAGGCCCACATTGCCTTCCTGGATCAGGTCACCGTGCGACAAGCCGTAGCCCAGGTACTGGCGGGAAATGGACACCACCAGGCGCAGGTGAGAGAGCACCAACTTACCGGCGGCTTCCAGATCCTGCTGTTCGCGAAACTTGCGTGCGTACTCCTGCTCTTCCTCGAGCGTGAGCATGGGCATGCGGTTGACGGCCGTGATGTAGGCGTCCAGATTGCCCAGCGGGGGCACCAGCGACCACGGGTTGGTAACAGCCAAAGCCGAGGTGGGAACTGCAGAGACAGCGGTCATGCCAGAACTCCTTTCAACCATCATGTTTCTATATTAGCACTCCCTGAGATAGAGTGCTAAACGAAAGGTTCCTGTGATTTTGCACAGTCTTTTCGGTCCCAGCGGGCAGGGCTGCCAACCGCTCCCACCTGCTGGTCTTGCGCATGTGTAACCACTCACATTAGCCCGAGATAGAACCCGGCAGCCGACCAGCGGCAGCCAGGCATGCCCCCGCCAACCCATGTAGACTAAGCCATCCCAAGTACTGGAAATAAAAGGCGCAATTAGCGTTACGTGTGGATTTCGGTAAAATCTTGGCTTCTTCAGAGGGAAACCGAGATGCGCCAGGACCAGTTCGACAGGATACTCGCCAACCTGGCCAAGATGAGCCCCGAGCAACTCGAGGCGCTCCAGCAGGCGGCACAG
>CALRMF020000242.1:0-4625 GCA_943369035.1 Curvibacter sp. AEP1-3 | reverse complement strand
ATTTGAGGCAAGCCCCATGTCCAACGATTTCACCAATAGAACCTATTCGCCGCGTCAGCAGGCGGCGTCGAGGACCTCGACGCCATTGCCCCAAGCGCTGACGCGCCAGGCTTCCGACAGCACCGCAGGAGCCGCCGACCCACTGCGGGAACACCGTGTGGGCGCTGAACCCTATTACCGCGCCGTGAGCGACGAGGTCGATCTGTACGAGGCGGCTTATTCCGTTCGCATGCCCATGATGCTCAAGGGCCCGACCGGTTGTGGCAAGACCCGCTTTGTTGAGTACATGGCCTGGAAGCTGAACAAGCCACTCATCACCGTGGCCTGCAACGAAGACATGACCGCCTCCGATCTGGTTGGTCGTTTCCTGCTGGATGCCAACGGCACGCGCTGGCAAGACGGTCCGCTGGCTGTGGCCGCACGCCACGGCGCGATCTGTTATCTCGACGAGGTGGTTGAAGCCCGGCAGGACACCACGGTGGTGATCCATCCGCTGACCGACGCGCGTCGCGCTTTGCCGCTGGAGAAGAAAGGTGAACTGCTGCAGGCCCATCCCGATTTCCAGATCGTGATTTCCTACAACCCGGGCTACCAGTCGCTGATGAAGGATTTGAAGCAGTCCACCAAACAGCGCTTTGGTGCGCTCGATTTCAGCTACCCCGAGCACGACGTCGAAGCCGAGATCGTGGCGCATGAATCGGGCGTTGGACTTGAAGTGGCCAAGAAGCTCGTGCACATCGGCGAGCGAGCACGCAACCTCAAGGGCCACGGCCTTGACGAAGGTCTGTCTACTCGCATGCTGATTTATGCGGGCTCGCTGATCGCCCAGGGCGTATCCGCGCTGGCGGCGTGCCGGGTGGCACTGGTGCGTCCGATCACGGACGATCCCGACATGCGCGATGCGCTGGATTCGGCCGTGACCACCTACTTCTGATTCTTCGCGACGATTCCGTTCACCCACGTCATGGCCATACACCTCGACGATCACCCCGAACTGCTGGCCGACCTGCCGCGCGACGCACAGGACGTGCTGCGTGGTGCCTGGGCCGAGGCGGCACGGGTCTTCTCGTCGCGCGGGCTGGACAACTACCTCAAGGGTGCGATCGCCCTTCACCAGCTCGGGCGGGGCGAAGAACTGGTGGTGAGTTTCATCCAGTCGATGCCCGAGGTGGCGCGCGCCATTGGCGAAGATGTGCTGCCAGACATGGTCAACTTCCTGTTGGGCATGGCCTCCAAAACCTCCGGTTCGGTGTTGTCCCTGATCGTGGGAACGGCGTCTTTGGCAGCCAACAGGCTGGGTGACGAGACGCTGTTTCGCCAGTATCTGAACGTGCTGGTCATCATGTTGGCGCAGGCCCCGCGCGGGCTGCGCCCGATGCTCGAAAACCTGGACCGCCTGCTGTCGCAGCTGACGCTCGGAGGGCTGCGGCGCTGGGTGATGTGGGGCGCCCAGGCCTACAAGGCCGACTACGAGGGCCAGGTGCGCTACTTTTCATTGCAGAGCAGCGACGCGATGTCGGTGCTACAGCAAGAGCGCAAAGGCACCCTGCTGGTGGACGTCCAGCGCCGATTGATGATGTACCTGCGCGCAATGTGGGGTCGCGACTTTTTTCTGCGCCCTACGGCGGGCGACTACGAAAGCCGCGAAGGGCTCAAACCCTTCATCGAGCATTACTGCGTGCACATTCCCGACGCTTACGACGATTTCCGAGCGACAGGGAACGCCACGCCCCTGGACGCGGCGGTGAGCGGACCCGAGGTGTACCGAGCCGTCGTCAACCACTGCGCGGCGCACCTGGTGTTCACGCGCGAGCCGCTGTCCTTGCAGACTTTGAGCGCGTTGCAACAGGCCGTTGTCGAGGTGATCGAGGACGCGCGCGTGGAGGCGCTGGCCTGCCGGCAGTTCCCCAACATGCGCAGTGTCTGGCTGGCATTTCATCCGGTGTCTGATGGTGCCGATCCCCGGAGCGTGGGCGACTTGCTCAACCGCCTGGCCAGGGCCCTGCTGGAGGAGCATCCCGCCGATCCCCATCCTTGGGTACAGGAAGGGGTTGTCCTGTTCCGGTCCGAGACCGATCTGTCGAGCAATCAGCTGAGCTGGAACATCGGTGTGGCGCTGGCGCACCGCCTCGCCGAGCTGGATCTGCCCAACTTCAATCCGCGCACCGATGGCTTGCGCGCGCTCTATCGTGACGACAACCGCACTGTCTGGGCGTCCGAGTCCTACGATGAAGCGGCTGCGCTGGCGGCCACCTGGGCGCCCAAGCAGGTGCGCAAGAACGTCAGCGTGATGGAGATGGTCAACGAGGTGAACAACGAGTACGCCGGCGATGATGCGCAGGAGATCTGGGTGTTGCCCACCGAGTTCTACCTCGATCAGGAGGGCGTGAGCATCAACTCGCTGGAAGGTCGCCCACCCGTGGCCGATCCGGTGCACTACCACGAGTGGGATTACCAGATTCAGCTCGAACGCCCAAGCTGGGTGACGGTGCTGGAGCGTCAGGCGGAGCTGGGCGATCTGGCGCTGATCGAGCAGATCGAGAGCGAGCACAAGCCGGTGATGTCGCGCTTGAAATATCTGATCGGCTCCATGATTCCACAAGGCATGCAGCGCATCCGCCGGGTCGAGGACGGCGACGAACTCGACATCAACGCCGCCGTCCGCGCCATGATGGACATCCGCTTGGGTCAGCAGCCCGACACCCGCATCATGATGCGCTACCAGCGCAGTGAGCGTGATCTGGCGGTGATGGTGCTGTTGGACATGTCAGAGTCCACCAACGACAAGGTGCGCGGGCAGGACTACAGCGTCATGGATCTCTCGCGTGCGGCAACGGTGTTGTTGTCGGATGCGCTGGATCGCATCGGTGATCCCTTCGCCGTTCACGGCTTTTGCTCGGACGGCCGGCACGACGTGCACTACCAACGGATCAAGGATTTTGATCAGCCCTACAACGGCTTGGTCAAGGCGCGTTTAGCCGGGCTGAAAGGGGCTTATTCGACACGCATGGGGGCGGCCCTGCGACACGCCGGCGCCCAGCTCAAGCTGCAACCCAAGCGCAAGAAAGTGCTGTTCATCGTGACCGATGGTGAGCCGGCCGACAACGATGTGCGAGACCCCCAATACCTGCGTTACGACACCAAGCGCGCCGTGGAAGAACTGGCGCGCGACGGCATCACGGTCTATGCGCTGAGCCTGGATCCCCACGCCGATCAGTATGTGACCCGCATTTTTGGCGCCAGAAACTTCACCGTGGTTGACCACGTTGAGCGCCTGCCCGAGAAGCTGCCCATGCTTTACATGGGCCTGACCCGTTAAAGGCGACCTATGGACATCAGCTTGCGCGCCTTCGTCTTCATCGACTCCTTGCAGCCTCAGTTGGCGTCTTATCTGGCCACTTCGTCCCAGGGGTTCTTGCCCATCCCAGGGGATGCTTGTCTGTGGGTTGAGGTAGCGCCCGGCATGGCCGTGCACCGACTGTCGGACATCGCGCTCAAGCGGACCAATGTGCGCATGGGTGAGCAGGTGGTGGAGCGCTCCTTCGGTTCGATGGAGGTCCACTATCGCAATCAAAGTGAGGTGCAGGAGGCTGGGCGCATCATGCTGGCGCAACTTGGCGCTCAGGAGAGCGATCGCATGGCGTGTCGTATCGCTTGGAGCGAGGTGATCTGCGCTGTCACCCCCGACCATGCCACGCTGATCAACCGCCAGTTGCGCAAGGGCTCGATGCTGCTGCCGGGCAAGAGCATGTTCATTCTTGAAACCGAGCCGGCCGGTTACGTCGTCTACGCCGCCAACGAGGCGGAGAAGGCGGCCAACGTGACGCTGGTGGATGTCAAGGCTTTCGGCAGTTTTGGCCGTCTCACCATGATGGGCACCGAGGCTGAGGCCGTAGCGGCGGCACAGGCTGCGCACCGCGCCATTGCGCAGCTCAACGCCCAGGCGCGGCAGGACTGACACAGTCCATGGATATCAACTCCACCACCAAGAAGCTGCTGTACAACACTGTGCGAGTCGATACTATGCTGGAAGATGGCAGCGAAGGCTCGGGCACCGCGTTTGTCGTCAGCCATGCGCACGCGCGCGGCAGCCACACTTTCATCGTTACCAACCGGCATCTGGTCGATGGGGTGCGGCGCGGCGGGCTAGTGTTCACCCAAAAGCGCCAAGGCCAGCCGCTGCTGGGTCAGCGTTTTCAGCTCAACATCGACGATTTCCCGCGCGCTTGGTTTGCTCACCCCGATCCGGCGGTGGATCTGGCTATCGTGCCGATTCGCCCGCTGGAGCAGGCCGCCAATGCCCAGGGGGTGGAACTGTACTACCAGCCCATCGACACCCGTCTGGTGCCCGACGAAGCCGCCACCCGCGCGCTGGACGCGCTAGAAGAAGTGCTGTTTGTGGGTTACCCCAGCGGGGTGTGGGACGAGGTCAACCTGATGCCCATCATGCGACGCGGCACCACCGCCACACCCATGGCGCTGAACTTCGAAGGGCGGGCCGAATTTTTGATCGATGCCGCCGTTTACCCCGGTTCCAGCGGCAGCCCTGTGTTCGTGCACTTGCCCGACACGCTGCGCCCAGCGCAGAGCGTGGGCAAGAAATTTCTCTTCGCAGGTGTCGTGGC
>CALRMF020000241.1:0-4650 GCA_943369035.1 Curvibacter sp. AEP1-3 | reverse complement strand
GGGCAGGCGGGCGGTGTGGATTACAGACGTTTTTGGCTTGGTGCCCTGGCCTGGTGGGTGGGGTGTGCTCTGGTTTTGATAGCGTCGGTGGCCTTGCAGGTGTTGATCCTGTCCTGGCATCCGGCGCTGGGCGTGGTGGCGCTGGGGCTTGCGCTCAAGCCACTGCTGGCGTGGCGCATGCTGCGCGACGAGGTGCAGGCCGTGGAGCACGCTTTGGGGGAGTCGCTGGCCGCCGGGCGGGAGCGGCTGGCGTGGCTGGTGAGCCGCGATGTCAGTGCCTTGAGTGAAACGGAGGTGCGCGAGAGCGCCATCGAGTCGCTGGCAGAGAACCTCAATGATTCGGTGGTGGCGCCCCTGTGCTGGTTCTTGCTGCTGGGCCTGCCGGGCGCGGCGCTGTACCGCTTTGCCAACACGGCCGATGCCATGTGGGGCTACCGCGGCGTGTATCGGGGGCAGGAGTGGGAATGGGCCGGCAAGTGGGCGGCGCGGGCGGATGATGTCCTGTCTTGGCTCCCGGCGCGCCTGACGGCCCTGTCGCTGGCGCTGGTGCGTGGTGGCCTGAGTCTGCGGGCGGTGCGAACCGAGGCTGCGCGCACGCCATCGCCCAACAGCGGCTGGCCGATGGCCGCCATGGCCTTGGCGCTCGGCGTCGGCCTGCGCAAACCGGGCGTCTACGTGCTGCACGCCCCGGGCCGGGCGCCACAGGCGGCGGACACGGCACTGGCCCTGCGTTACGCACGAAATGCCGTTCTGGCCCTTGTTGTAGTTGCGTCAATAGCTCTGCTTTTGATAGCGTTCTGGAACGGGAGGGCGGTGCCATGAGCTTGTCACGCATCCACGGTGGCGCCGATGCGCTCGGCGCGCCGCGCCACGACTTCTCCACCAACAGCCACGCAGCCGGCCCGTGCCCGGCAGCGCTGGCGGCGGTGCAGGCGGCGGATACCACGCACTACCCCGATGCCGCCTACACCGCGCTGCGCGCGCAACTGGCGGCGTTCCACGGCGTGGCGCCTGAGCGCGTGCTGCTGGCCGGTAGCGCCAGCGAGTTCATCTTCCGTGTCACCGCCTGGGTGGCACAGCAAGGCGGCCAGGAGGTCTGGTTGCCGCCGCACCACTACGGCGACTACGCGGCCGCCGCGCAGGCCTGGGGGCTGCTGCGCACCGACGATGCGGCCCAGTCGCGGCTGGCCTGGGCCTGCGACCCGTCGAGCCCGCTCGGGCAGGCGCAGCCGGGCCTGGCCGATCTCGCCGCACGTTCTCCGGTGCTGGTGTTGGACCGCGCTTACGAGCCGCTGCGGCTGGACGGTGCACTGGCCTTGACGCAAGAGCAACTGCTGCGCGTCTGGCAGCTGTGGACGCCGAACAAGGCGCTCGGCCTCACTGGGGTGCGCGCCGCCTATGTGATTGCCCCGCTAGGCGCATTGGAAGCCGTCGAACAACTGGAGCGGTTGTGCCCGTCCTGGCCCGTCGGTGCGCAGGGCGTGGCGCTGCTGCAGGCCTGGACGCAGGACGCTGTGCAGGCCTGGCTGCGCGAGAGCCTGGTCACGCTGCGCGCCTGGAAGGCTCGCCAGATCGGCGTGTGCGAGTCATTGGGTTGGACCTGCGAACCCAGTCTGACCAACTACTTCTGCGCCCGGCCCGATCTGCAGGGCGACGCCTTGTCGGCGGCGCTGCAGGCGCTGCGCGCGCAGGGCATCAAGCTGCGCGATACCACGTCCTTTGGTCTGCCGGGCGGCGTGCGCCTGGGCGTGCTGGCACCGGCCGCGCAGGATGCGTTGGCCGTGGCTTGGCAAGAGATCCGGCAGCAGATCAGCCGGGAGAGCCTGCAAGGAGTGATGCGATGAGTGCGAAGGCCGTCATGGTGCTGGGCACCACCAGCGGTGCTGGCAAGAGCTGGCTGGCCACGGCGCTGTGTCGTCATTACGCCAGGCTGGGCCTGAAGGTGGCACCGTTCAAGGCCCAGAACATGAGCAACAATGCCCGCGTTGTAGCAGGAGGGGAGATTGGCAGTGCCCAGTACTTTCAGGCGCTGGCGGCCCAGACTGAACCCGACGTGCGCATGAACCCGCTGCTGCTCAAGCCCGAGCGAGACACGCACAGTCAGGTGGTGCTACTCGGCCAGGTGGACGAGGCGTTGACGCGCATGGCCTGGCGCGAGCGTAGCGCCTACGTCTGGCCGGCGGTGGCACAGGCGCTGGACGCCTTGATGGCCGAGAACGACGTGGTGGTGATCGAAGGCGCCGGTTCGCCGGCCGAGATCAACCTCATGGGCAGCGACATCGTCAACCTGCGCACGGCGCGCCATGCACATGCCCGGTGCCTGCTGGTGACCGACATCGACCGCGGCGGCGCCTTCGCCCACCTGTACGGCACCTGGGCCTTGCTGCCGGAGGCGGACCGCGAGCTCATCAAGGGCTTCGTGCTCAACAAGTTCCGTGGCGATGCCACCTTGCTAGCGCCGGCGCCGCAGTTGCTGCAGGCGCAGACCGGCGTGCCCACCGTGGCCACGCTGCCGATGTGGCACCAGCATGGCCTGCCGGAAGAAGACGGTGTGTTTGATGACCGGCATGCCGGGGTCGGAGAGATCAAGACCAGCGTGGCCGTCGTCGCCTACCCGCGCATCAGCAACCTGGACGAATTCCAGCCGTTGAAGAACATCGCCGGCGTGCACCTCAAATGGGCGCGCAGCCCGGCCGAGCTGCAGGGGGTGGACTGGATCATCCTGCCCGGCTCCAAGCACACCAGCGGCGACCTGGCCTGGCTGCGCGCGCAGGGCTTGGACCATGCCATTGCGGCACATGCGGCGCAGGGCGGGGCGGTGCTGGGCGTCTGCGGCGGGCTGCAGATGCTGGGCGAGGCGCTGGTCGATCCGCATGGCATCGACGGGAATGCGCCCGGCCTGGGCCTGCTGCCGCTGGTGACATCCTTCGAACCAGCCAAGACGGTGCAGCGCACGCGCGCCACCTTTGCCCATGTGGCGGGGCCGTGGTCGCCGCTGTCCGGCGTCACGGTGCAGGGCTACGAGATTCACCACGGCCAGACGACGCAGCACCCGGCCATGGCCGCGGTGGGCAATGTGGCGCATGAGCTGGTGCCGGGCCTGGCCTGGCAGAACGCGGCGGGCAATGTGCTGGGCCTGTACCTGCATGGCCTGTTCGAAGACCCGGCCGCGCTGCAGGCGCTCTTTGGCCGGCCCGGCCTGCAGGTGCCGACGCTGGACGCCGTGTTCGAGCGCATGGCCGACTTCATCGAGCGGCATTTCGAACCCGGCGTGCTGGACGCCCTGATCCACGATTGAGATTGCAACAACGAAAAAACATGAGCTACACCGTTCCGAACATTTCCGACCTGACGGATACCGCACTGGCCCAGCGCCTGCAGCACAAGATCGACCACAAGACCAAGCCGCTCGGATCGCTGGGCCGGCTGGAGTCACTGGCGCTGCGCCTGGGCCTGATCCTGGGCAGCGAGTCACCCGAACTGCGCGCGCCGCAGATGGTGGTGTTCGCCGGTGACCACGGCCTGGCCGCGCGCGGCGTGTCGGCCTATCCGAGCGACGTGACCTGGCAGATGGTGGAGAACTTCCTGGCCGGCGGCGCCTGCGTCAGCGTCATTGCGCGCCAGCACGGCATAGCCCTGAGCGTGGTGGACTGCGGCGTGCGGCACGACTTTGCGCCCCGCCCCGGGTTGCTGGTGAAGAAGATCGCCCCCGGCACGGCGGACTCGGCCGCCGGCGCGGCGATGACGGCGGCGCAGCGCGACCAGGCGCTGGCCAATGGCGCCGACGTCGTCAAGGCCTTGCCGGGCAATGCGCTGCTGCTGGGCGAGATGGGCATCGGCAACACCTCGGCCGCCTCGCTGCTGCTGGCGCGCCTGGCCGGGCTGGACATCGATGACTGCACCGGCGCCGGCACCGGGCTGGACAACGCCGCCATCGCCCGCAAGGCTGCGGTGTTGCGCGAGGTGCTGCTCAGGCATCCGGACGCCACGGCGCCGCTGGACGCGCTGGCCGCTTTCGGTGGTTTTGAGATTGCCACCATGGTGGGCGCCGTGCTGCAGGCCGCCAGCGAACGACGCGTGGTCGTGGTCGACGGCTTCATTGCCAGTGCGGCCGTGCTGGTGGCCAGCCGTCTGGCGCCGCAGGTGCTGCAGCGCTGCGTGTTCGCCCATCGTTCGGGCGAGCGCGGCCATTCGCTGATGCTGCTGCAGATGCGCGCCGAGCCGCTGCTGGACCTGGGGTTGCGCTTGGGTGAAGGCTCGGGCGGTGCGCTGGCCTGGCCGCTGTTGGAGTCAGCCTGCCGCATGCTGCGCGAGATGGCCAGCTTCGAATCGGCCGGCGTGTCGGAAAAGTCGGCCTGAGGGACAAGGGCCCGTCATGAACTTCCTGCGCCACTTCCTGCTCGCGCTGCAGTTCTTCACCCGCATCCCGGTGACTGGGCGGTTGGCGGAGTGGGTCGGCTTCAGCCCGGCCATGCTGCGCGCCAGCGCGGCGCATTTCCCGGGCGTGGGCTGGCTGGTCGGGTTGGCGGCGGCGCTCAGCTACGGCGGATTGATGGCGTGGCTGCCGGACAGCGCGTACGCGCCACTGGTGGCTGCCACGCTGAGCACGGTGCTGACGGTGCTGCTCACCGGCGGTTTCCACGAGGATGG
>CALRMF020000240.1:0-4651 GCA_943369035.1 Curvibacter sp. AEP1-3 | reverse complement strand
CCTGGAAATCACCGCACCGGCCAGCGGCCGTATCCAGATTCTGGTGCCGGCCGGCAGCACCTTTGCCCGCGACCAACCCATCGCCACGCTGGAGTAGCGCCCATCGTCAGCATCGCTGCCCAGGAACAGGCCTGGAACCGCGCGCAGCTGGCCCAGCCGGTCACCACGCCCCGCTGGCACCTGTGGCGCTACGAGCAGCCCGCCATTGTGCTGGGCTGCTCGCAGCGCGCTGCCTACGAACGCCTGTTGGCCGCGCCCGGTGGCCCACCCATGGAGGTGTTGCTGCGCGAATCGGGCGGCGGTGCCGTGCTCACCGGCCCGTGGATGCTGGGCCTGTCCCTTGCGCTACCCATCGGCCACCCGTGGTTGGGGCAGGGGCTGCTGGAGAGTTACCGTCACCTGGGGCAACTGTTTGCGGAACTGCTGATGGCGCAGGGTTTGCCGGCCCGCGCCCTACCACCGACTGAGTTGCCCGCGCAGCAGGCGGCCCTTGTCGCGCGCGGCTTGCCGGTGCTGGACTGGGCTTGTTTCGGCAACCTGTCGCCGTGGGAGGTGGTGGATGCGCAAGGGCGCAAGCTGCTGGGCCTGGCGCAGCGCAGAAGGCAGACGGGGGTGCTGCTGGTGGCCGGGCTGCTGCTGTCAGAGCCGCCATGGGCATCGCTGTGTGAGGCGCTGGGGCAGGCTGAGGGTGTCGAAGTGCTGCGGCAGCGGACGGTGGGTTGCGAAGCGTTGGTGTCGAGGAGCGTGACGGTGAACGATTTTGCGGCGACGCTGACTGCGAGATTGAACAAGGTCGTCGATCAGCCCCTCACCGCATCTCACAGAAATAGTCTGAGCCAAGAGATCTGAGGGTGGTATTGTTTGTGGCTTCCTCGGTGTGACGGTGCCGCTGCTGGTTCCGCTAGTTCTGCATGATCTGTCTGGCGTGTGCCGGTGAGGTGATCATGATCCGCAAAGAATCATCGGCGGCCATCTCGAGCGGTATTGCGGCAACACCCAATCCAGGGTTCTCGTAATAGCGACGCTCGCCTGTCCCGGGCCGAAACGGCGCGGCGTACAAATTGGCCACGCCGGGATTCGCATCGACCGTACGAACAATGGCTGTCCCTTCCGCGCGTGAAGGGTCCACTTCCAGAACCAGCATGCCGGTCGAGCGCTGAACGGTATCGCCGCCGATCTTCTGCCGGTTCTCGATGAGCAGATAACGGCCATTCGCGCCTTGCACCCGGACCACCAGTGCACCCTTGCCGGAGGCCAGCGGGGCGAGGACAAGCTCCCGCGTTTCGCCGGGGTTCACGGTCACGATCTGCTCGGGTGCGATCCAGCCCAGTCGCAAGCGGGTAAATGACGACGGCGGCGGTGGTGGTTGCAGGCGTTCGATGAAATGCTGGCTCATGATGTCCCACGGGCCGGTATGAATGGCAAAAACTTCGGGCAGCATGGGGCCCGGCGGCGGGTTGCTCTGCAGTTGAAAGTCGTACAGATCAGGGATCACGCGCTTGCGGTCCTTGATGCCGCCCAGGGCATGCAGCATGTCATGCACGACGTGCCCGACATGCGCATTCTCGACGCTCACGGTGACGGGCTTGGCAAACGGGCGTCCTCCTGCCAGCACGACGGTTTCTAGTTGCGGCTCGAATTGGCCGCGGATGAATCCCTTGGAAAGCATGCCGGGATTCGCCGCATAACAAAGCATGCCGTAGCCCTCGCCAGGACGCGTGAAGACACCGACCATGATCCAGACGGCATCGAATTGCTCAAGATCGACATCGCGCTGGGCGGCGCTGAGTGCATCGACCACGAGCCGCCTGACGCGCGCAGGGTCGACATCGCGGTTGTACGGGCTGATCTTGTAGGCATCGATGCCGTGAGGCATGTCGTACCAGCCTGCCAGCTTGGGCGCCAGCGATGCTCTGCCATAGGAGGATTCCCGGATGTAGCTGTCCACCCGGCCGATCTTGTCTTGAAGCTGCCGCAAGTCGGCAGTGGGCGTGCTACCGGGAAAACGGACCGCGACGACCAGCAGCCGTTGTGCCCCAAGGACGGATGTGGAAATATCGGCGCTGGCTGTCGCGGCCCTGGCGGTGAGGGTGACAACAAGCGCCGTCAAGATGACGGCCAAGCCTGTGCAACGTTGCAGCCGCTGTATGCCAAGTTGAAAAGAATCCAGAGACGAACTCCTGATCAGATGCTTCATCATTTCCTTCGCTGCCAGGGGGATTGACGACTGATGGCAACAGTCCGGGCCTGTCCGGATGATAGATGACGAATATGAGCGCTTTGAAAGCGCTGGGCAAGCGCTTCACCCGATGGCGAGATCACTGGATCGCTGTATGACGGGAGGTACAGGCCGGGCCAATGGCCCCGCGCATCATGCGTCGAACACGCGCCCCTCACCGGTCTTGCGGAAAATCACTTCGCCGCTGGGCACATGGACAACACGAATCTCGCCGCCGGGTGGCGATGTCAGGCTCTTGGTGGCCAAGGCGACGGCCAGTTCGCGGTTGGCCAGTGTGGCGCCGTTGCGGATGCCGGCGCGCGAAAGGCGGGAAACGATGGGATGAGCGCTCTCGATCTTGTAGGTCGACGTGTTCATGATCTGCTCCCTGCAGGCTCCTGTGGAGGAGCATAGTCTGCACGCCGAGTTTTACAAGCGTATGGCAGGTGTGCAAAAAAATGTATCGGCCGGGTCACAATGTTGCGTCGTCATGCTGCGCTGCGGCATAAGAGAGGCGAATGCGCTGGCCCATCAGGAGGAACGTCGATGTACGTGGTGATATTTCGCGCCAAGGTGCGCACGCTGGACGAAGAGTATTCGCGCGTGGCGGCGCGCATGCGCGAGCTGGCGCTGAGCGAGTTCGGTTGCCTCGCCTTCCATGCCGTGACGGAGGGGGCGGACGAGGTGGCGTTGTCCTACTGGCCGAGCGAAGAGGCCATCCGGGCCTGGAAGTCGCACCCCGAGCATGTGCTGGCACAGCAAACCGGCCGCACGCGTTGGTATGCGTCGTATTCCGTGGAGGTGGCGCAGCTCACGCGTACGTACCGCGTGGCCTGCTGAGGCTGTGCCGCACGGTGGACCGATCAGGGGGCGAGCTTCTGGACCCGCTGCCCGTCCTGCAGCGAGCTGGGCGGGAAGAGGATCACTTCGGTGCCGGGGTGCAGATCGCTTTTGATCCAGGCTTCGCGGCCATTGCGGGCCAGCACCTCCACTTCGTGCTGGCGGGCGCGGTTGCCGTCCACCACGTACAGCGCGGCGCGGGCGCCGGTGGGGAAGAGGGCACTGACGGGCACCTTCAGTGCATCCGCCACGGTCTGCACCACGATGCGCACGTCGGCCTTGAAGCCGTCGCCTAAAGCGCTCCACTGCTCGGGTGGGGAGGTGATGTCCAGCACCACGTTGACGCGCTGTTCCTCCACGCCCAGGGCCGAGACTTTGGTGTAGGCGGCTGGCTCCACCAGGCGCACGCGCGCCTGCAGCGCCTGCGGCCCGCCCCAGTTGGTGAGCACGGCCGGGGTGCCGGCGCGCACCTGGGCGGCGTCCTCGGTCAGCAGGTCCACCACCACTTCGAGGTTGGCCGGATTGCCGATCTCCAGCAATGGTGTGCCGGCCTGCACCACGCCTTCACTCTCCTGATTCAGTTTGAGCACCTTGCCGGCCACGGGCGACTTGATCTCCCACGAGCGTTGCGTGCTGCCGCCGCTGCTGAAGGTACGGATGGCGATGCGCGCCTGCTGCAGCTCGTGGCGGGCGGCGTCTTCCTCCTGCCGTGCGCTTTCCAGCTCTTTCTGGCGCAGGCGCACCGTCAGGCGGCCGCTCTCGTTCTGTGTGGGCGACACGAAGCCCTGCTGGGCCAGTGTCTCGCTGCGCTTGAGGTCGGCCACGGCCTGGTCCTGCGCGGCCTTGGCCCGTTCGACGCCGGAGGCCGCGCGTCGCACCGCGGCCTCCAGTGCGCCAATGCGCTGGTCCTGTTCCAGGCGGGTCCGTTCGTCCAGCAGGCCCGGCACGACGGGCCACAGCGTGGCCAGCACGGCGTCGCGCTCCACCGCGTCGCCCTGCTTGAGGGTGATGCGCTGCACGCGGCCGGTGAGCGGGGTGGAGACCACGTAGCGCTCGCGCAGCCGGGTCTTGCCGTCTTCCTGTACGCCGCGCTCGAAGGTGCCGCGGCTGACGGTGCCGGTTTCCACTTCGGTGGGGCGCGGCCAGAAGGCCCACGTCAGCAACACCACCGCCAGCACGGGAGCGCCGGCCATCCACAGTCGTTTCTTGTTGATCATCATCCAGTCCCTGCCTTGTCGGTCTCTATTCTCGCGTCTTCAGCACGCCCACCAGATCCAGCCGGTCGATGCGCCGGCGCACGATCAATGCGCTGGCCAACCCGGCGGCCACCACCGTGACGGCAGCGTAGGCGTAGGTGGAGGCATGGATCACGAGCGGGAAGAAGAACTCGTCGGTCTTGATCAGCTGCACGATGCCGGCGGCCAGCCAGTAGCCGGCCGTGAGGCCCAGCGGTATGGCCAGCAGGATCTCCAGCGCCAGTTCGCCGAGCAGAAAGGCCGACACCTCGCCGCGCGTGAAGCCCAGCACCCGCAGGCTGGCCAGCTCCCAGGCGCGCTCGGCCAGCGCGATGCGCGCATGGTTGTAGACCACGCC
>CALRMF020000239.1:0-4664 GCA_943369035.1 Curvibacter sp. AEP1-3 | reverse complement strand
GACCTCTACCGCGACATCCAGAGCGATGCGTCCGCGCAGCGCTCGCTGGCGCTGGCGCAGCAGCTGGTGGTGCTGCAGGAGCAGGGTCCGCAAGCCCTGCCGCTCGAATGGCTCGGCAAGACGCGCGTCATCTTCCAGTCCACCACCGTGCGGCGCACCTTGGCCAAGACAACGCGCCACCTGCGTGCCGTCATGGTGGGCCACCTGCGCGAAGAAAAGTCACCCGACACCCTGTGGGCCGCAGCCCGCCTGCTGCGCGCGCAGCCGGACATCCACATCGACCACATCGGCGCCGCGCTCGACCCCGCGCTGGGCCAGGCGGCCCAGGCCACCATGGCACAGTGCCCCAACTACCGCTGGCTCGGTGGCCTGACGCACGAGGCCACGCGCCGCCACATCCAGCGCGCCCATGTGCTGGTGCACACCAGCCGCATGGAAGGCGGCGCCCACGCCATCATGGAAGCGGTGTGCAGCGGCACGCCGGTGCTGGCCTCGCGCATCGACGGCAACGTCGGCATGTTGGGGCCGGACTACGGCGGCTACTTCCCCTGGGGCGATGCGGCGGCCCTGGCGGCCTTTTTGCAGCGCTGCCGCACGGGTATGGGGGAGGGCATGGCAGCGGGCATCAGCATGCTGGCGGCCTTGCAGGCACAATGCACGCTGCGCGCGCCGCTGTTCGAGCCGGCGGCCGAACGTGCCGCCCTGTTGGCACTGCTCCACGACCTGATCCACGCACCATGACTGCCACTACCTCTACCCAGTCCGAACCCCGCCTGACCTCGCTCTCGCACGGCGGCGGCTGCGGCTGCAAGATCGCCCCCGGCGTGCTGTCGGACATCCTCAAGGGCAGCAATGGCCTGCCCATGCCCCCCGAACTGCTGGTGGGCATCGAGACCGCCGACGACGCCGCGGTCTACCAGCTCAACGACGAGCAGGCGCTGATCGCCACCACCGACTTCTTCATGCCCATCGTCGACGACCCGTTCGACTTCGGTCGCATTGCTGCCACCAACGCCATCTCCGATGTCTACGCCATGGGCGGCAAGCCCATCATGGCGCTGGCGCTCGTGGGCATGCCCATCAACGTGCTGTCCACCGACACCATCGGCAAGATCCTGGCCGGTGGCCAGGCCGTGTGTAAGGCGGCGGGCCTTCCGATCGCCGGCGGCCACACCAACGATTCGGTCGTGCCCATCTACGGCCTGGTGGCCATGGGCCTGGTGCATCCCAAGCGCGTCAAGCGCAATGCCGACGCGCGCGTCGGCGACCGGCTGATCCTGGGCAAACCGCTCGGGGTGGGCGTGCTCTCCGCTGCGCTGAAGAAGGAGGCGCTCGATGCCGCCGGCTATGCGCAGATGATCGCCACCACCACCAAGCTCAACACGCCCGGCCCGGAACTGGCCGCCCTCGACGGCGTGCATGCGCTGACCGACGTCACCGGCTTCGGCCTGGCCGGCCACGGCCTGGAGCTGGCGCGCGGCGCCCACTGCACGGTGGAGATCGACTGGGCACGCGTGCCGCTGCTCGACGGCGTGCGCGCGCTCGCCGCCCAGGGCATGGTCACTGGTGCCTCGGGCCGCAACTGGGCCGGCTACGGCAAGGACGTCACGCTGCCGGCCGACTTCGATCCCGTGGACCGGGCCCTGCTGACCGACCCGCAGACCAGCGGTGGCCTGTTGGTGTCGTGCACGCCCGAGACGGTGGACCAGGTGCTGGCCATCTTCCGCCAGCACGGCTTTGCCGCTGCGGCCGAGATCGGCACCATCACCGCTGCCGCCGGCGCCGCCGGCCGACTGGTCGTTCGCTGATCTCGCACAAGCAGACGCCCCGCAGGCCAGCTGGTCTGCGGGGCGTTGTCGTTTGGGGGGCTGGTTCAGCCCTTGGGCAGCAGCATCGCCATGGTGATGCGCGAGACGCAGCTCATCTCGCCGGCGTCGTTGCGCATGTCGATCTGCCAGACCTGGGTGGTGCGGCCGATGTGCACCGGGCGTGCCGTGCCGGTGACCCAGCCGCTCTTCACGCCGCGCAGGTGGTTGGCGTTGATGTCCAGGCCCACGGCCGCGTGGCCTTCGGGCGAGGCGAACACGGCGCCGCAGGAGCCCAGCGTCTCGGCCAGCACCACGCTCACGCCGCCGTGCAGCAGGCCGTAGGGCTGGCGCGTGCGTTCGTCCACCGGTACGCGGGCCACGACGTAGTCGTCGCCGACTTCGGTGAACTCCAGGCCGAGCCGCTCGCCGGCGGTGCCGAGCATCAATGCATTCAGGATGTCGAGCGAGATGGGTTTCTTCCAGATGGCTGCCATGGGGGCTCCGCTGTGCAGGTTGGTGATCAGGCCAGCAGGGCCTGCGCGAATTCGCGTGCGTTGAAGGTCTGCAGTTCGTCGAGCTTCTCGCCCACGCCGATGAAGTACACCGGCACCGGGCGCTCGCGCGCAATCGCCGCCAGCACGCCGCCCTTGGCCGTGCCGTCGAGCTTGGTGACGATCAGGCCGGTCAGGCCCAACGCGTCGTCGAAGGCGCGTACCTGCGCCAGCGCGTTCTGGCCCGTGTTGCCGTCGATCACCAGCAGCACCTCGTGCGGTGCCGTCTCGTCGGCCTTCTGCACCACGCGCTTGATCTTGCGCAGCTCTTCCATCAGGTGCAGCTGCGTTGGCAGGCGGCCGGCGGTGTCCACCAGCACCACGTCCTTGGCACGCGCCTTGCCGGCGCTCACGGCGTCGAAGCAGACCGAGGCCGGGTCGCCGCCCGCCTGGTGCACGATCTCCACCGTGTTGCGCTCGGCCCAGACCATGAGCTGCTCGCGCGCCGCCGCGCGGAAGGTGTCGGCTGCGGCCAGCAGCACGCTGGCGCCTTCGTTCGACAGGTGGTGCGTCAGCTTGCCGATGCTGGTGGTCTTGCCGGCGCCGTTGACGCCGGCCACCATGATCACCGTGGGCTTGTGTTCGCCGATGGTCAGCGGCTTTTCCAGCGGCGCCAGCAGCTCGGACAGCGCCTCCATCAGCAGGCCCTTCACGGCGGCCGGCTCGGTGGTCTTGCTCTCCTTCACCCGGCGCTTGAGGTCGTCCAGCAGGAACTGCGTGGCCGCCACACCGGCGTCCGCCATCAGCAGTGCGGCTTCCAGTTCCTCGTACAGCGCGTCGTCGATCTGTGCGCCGGTGAAGACGGTGGCAATGCTGTTGCCGGTCTTGCGCAGGCCGCTCTTGAGCTTGTCCAGCCAGGACTGGCGCTCTGGCGCGGCGGCCGGGGGCGTTGCTGGCACCGCCGGGGCTGGTGCAGCTGCCACCGGGGCGGGTCTTGCCGCTTCCGGTGCCGCCACAGGGGCAGGGGATTTCTTCTTGAAAAAACTGAACATTTGGGGCGTTCTTAGAATCCATCATTCTATGAAACGCCTCTTCTCCCTTGTTTTCTGCGCCTGGCTGGCCCTGTCCGCCCATGCGCAGGGCCCGGCGCAGGCCGAGCAGTTCACCCTGGCCAACGGCATGACGCTCATCGTCAAACCCGACCGGCGCGCCCCCACGGCGGTGCACATGGTCTGGTTGCGCGTCGGTGCCATGGACGAGGTCGACGGCGCCACCGGCCTGGCCCATGTGCTGGAGCACATGATGTTCAAGGGCACGCGCACGCTCAAGCCGGGCGAGTTCTCGCGCCGCGTGGCCGCGCTGGGCGGTCGCGAGAACGCCTTCACCGCGCAGGACTACACCGGCTACTTCCAGCAGATCCCGGCGCACCGTCTGGCCGACGTGATGAAGCTCGAAGCCGACCGTTTCGCCAACAACCGCTGGTCCGACGACGAGTTCCGCAAGGAGCTGGAGGTGGTGAAGGAAGAGCGCCGCCTGCGCACCGAAGACAACCCGCGCGCGCTGCTGTTCGAGTCGCTCAGCGCCGCCACCTTCCAGGCCGCGCCCTACCGTCGCCCCATCGTCGGCTGGATGAGCGATCTGGAGGCGCTGCAGCCCGACGACGCCCGCGCCTTCTACCGCCGCTGGTACGTGCCGGGCAATGCCGCCGTGGTGGTGGCCGGCGACGTGGACGTGGCCCAGGTGCGCCGCCTGGCCGAACAGACCTACGGCCGCATTCCCGCGCGTGCCGTGCCGGCGCGCAAGCCGCAGGGCGAGCCGCCGCAGCGCGGCCTGCGCCGCATCGACGTCAAGGCCCCGGCCGAGCAGGCCTACGTGGCGCTGGCCTTCAAGGTGCCGCGCCTGCAGTCGCTTGACCAGCCCACGCCGCAGGACGACGACGCCCTGGCTCTGACCGTGCTGGCCGCCGTGCTCGACGGCTACAGCGGCGCGCGCCTCGACCGTGCGTTGACCCAAGGCACAGACCGCGTGGCCGACAGTGCCGGTGCCAGCAACGGCCTGCTGGGCCGCGGCCCGCAGCTCTTTGTGCTCGATGGCGTGCCCGCGCCCGGCAAGAGCGCGGCGCAGGTGGAGGCGGCGCTGCGCGAGCAGGTGGCGCGCGTGGCGCGTGAAGGCATCTCCGCTGCCGAACTGGAGCGCGTCAAGACGCAGTGGGTGGCCAGCGAGGTCTCCCGCCGCGATTCGCTCTTTTTCCAGGCGCGCGAGCTGGGCAATAACTGGGTGCTGGGCCTGCCGCTCGACACCAGCGAAAAGCTGCTGGCGCGGTTGCGCGCCGTGACGGCCGAGCAGGTACAGGCCGTGGCGGCAC
>CALRMF020000238.1:0-4675 GCA_943369035.1 Curvibacter sp. AEP1-3 | reverse complement strand
ATGACGAAACCCTCGCGCTTTTGCGTTATGCGCAGAAGACGGCGATTGCCCAGCGTCGTACCGTGTGCGTCAGCTTCACCGTCAATAGCGCCACGCTGAAGGTGGACAACGACGGCAGTGCCGGCTGCGAGGCCAATCTCGCCGGCCCGCGCGGGGAGACACCAGGCAGCATCACCGCCCGCAGTGGCGTGAACTACAGCGCCCTACCATCGGCCATGAGCTTCGACGCTCAGGGCCGGGCGAGCCTGGGGCAGAGTATCGCGGTCCAGGGTGTCGGACGCAGCATTACGGTCGAGGCCGGCACCGGCTATGTCCATGAGTAGTCGCGCGGGCCCGCAGGCCGGCTTCACCCTGGTGGAGCTGGTGATCTTCATCGTCATCGTCTCGGTGGGCGTGGCCGGCATCCTGCTGGTCATGAACACCGTGGTGACGTCCAGCGCTGACCCCATGGTGCGCAAGCAGGCACTGGCACTGGCAGAGTCCATTCTGGAAGAGGTTCTGCAAAAGGAATACGCCGACCCCGACGGCACGTCCGGCGAGACCACGCGAGCCACCTTCGACGACGTGGATGACTACAACGGCAAGAGCAACAGCACTTTCACGGATCTTCCGGCGGCGCTGTCGTCGTACCTCATCACCATCGTGGTTGATGCGCCGGCGTCGTTGAATGGCGTGACGATGAAGCGTGTGCGGGTGACGGTGAGCAAGAGCCCCGAGAGCATCACGCTGACCGGCTATCGGGGGAACTACTAGCCATGCGTTCGTCCACACCCGCCGCTGCAGCCGGCTTCACATTGGTGGAGATGGTGATGGTGCTGGTCATCATCGGCATCATCAGCGCCATGGTGGCGGTCTTCATCCGCGCGCCGGTGGATGCCTATGTAGACTCAGCACGTCGGGCGGCCCTGACGGACACGGCCGACACCGCCGTGCGCCGCATGGCGCGCGACCTGCGCCGGGCCCTGCCCAACAGCGTGCGCAACCCGGACAACCAGTGCATCGAGTTCATTCCCACCAGGACCGGCGGGCGCTACCGCACCGGTGCGGACAGCGGTGGTGGGGGCAATCCTCTCGATTTTTCTACTGCCGATACCGGCTTCAACATGTTGGGGCTCAACAGTGCCCTGCCCACGGCCCAGCAGATCGCGGCAGACGACCTGATCGTGGTCTACAACCTGGGCATCCCCGGCTCGGACGCCTATGTGGGCACCGGCAGTGGCGTCAACCGGGCCACGGTCACCAGCGTGGTCAGCGGCACCGGAACCTTGGGCAACGAAACCTTCATCGGCATCACGGCGCGCCAGTTCCCTTTGCCGTCGGGCAGCAACCGCTTCCATGTGGTGCCGGGCGATGAAAAGATCGTTTCCTTTCTGTGCGCCGGCGGCACGCTCTGGCGCAAGGCCAACTACGCCTATCCGGCGTCGATCGCCGATACGACGGCGTGTTCCACCTCCACCGTGGGCGGTGGCACGCTGGCCATGTTGGCGCGCAACGCCAGCTGCTCCTTCGTCTACAACGGCTCGGATCTGCAGCGCAACGGGCTGGTGCAGATGACACTGTCGCTCACGGACGCCAGCGGCGAGTCGGTCCGTCTCTACCACGAGGTGCACGTGGACAATTCGCCATGAGTACGTCGCCGCTTCTGCAACGTGGTGTGGCCGCCATCTCGGCCGTATTTCTGCTGGTGGTGCTGGCGGCCCTCGGGGCCTTCATGGTCACCTTCTCCAACACCCAACAGCTGACTGCGGCGCAGGACGTGCGCGGCTCTCAGGCCTACTGGGCGGCGCGGACCGGGATCGACTGGGCCATTCCTCAGGTGATCGCCAGCAATGGCTGCCCGACCGCGACGCCAACGTTCACGGTCAACAACTTTGAGGTGCAGACCAGTTGCAGTACGGCCAGCTACAACGAGGGGGTGACGGCCACGTTGATCCGTCTCACGGCGCTGGCCTGCCAGCCTGGGCCGTGCGGTGCCGGCGTGGGCAGCATTTCCTACGTGGAGCGCAGCGTGTCTGCGTCAATCGAGCGATGAGTGCCGAGACGTTCTGGCTGCATTTTCTCCGCGGCAGCCGTATGGTCGGGCTGTTGGGGGTGCTGGTCTGCAGCGTGGACGTCTGGGGCGCCACCTGTACCTCCACCACGTCTGGCAGCTGGAATGTGGCAACCACCTGGAGCGGTTGCGCCGCCGGCAACGGCAGCGTGACCGGCACGCCCGGTTCAGCGGACACGGTCATCATTGCCTCCGGGCACGTGGTGACGGTGAACGCGGCCTCGGCTGCGCTGTCGCTGACACTGCAGGATCCAACGAATGTTGCCGGCACCGGCGTGACGATCAACGGCAGCAACAGTCTGGCCGTAACCAATGCTATCACGCTACCAACCGTAACTTTTAATAATCGCGAGGCGACGGTGGCCGTGGGGGCGGGCACTCTGAGTGCCGGCAGCATTGACATTCCGGGGGGGACCGGCAATGGCCGGATTTCCCAAGTGACGGTCAGTACGGGAACGATCACCGTCACCGGTTCCGTCACCTTCTCCGGCCTGCCGGAGAACGCCCAGTTCATTTCCACCGGTGCCAGTACCGTGAACGTGGGAGGGGATTTCGGCAACGGCGGCACATTGACCACGTCGGGTACAGGCGCGGTGAATTTCACCGGCAGCGGAGCGCAACTGATTGGCGCCTACAGCACCTACAACAACCTGGGTGTCAGCGGCGGGGGCACCAAGACGCTGGGTGGCCAGGTCACCGCCGGTGGTGTGCTCACGCTGACCAGCGGCAACATCAACACCGATGGCCATACCCTGATCCTGTCTGCCAACTGCCCCAGCAGTTACAGCCGCACCAGCGGGCATGTCATCGGCAATCTCTCGTTGCGTTTCCCGACCGGCAGCACCACCTGTACCTACCCGGTGGGTGACAGCATCGGCTATGCGCCCATTACCGTGGCAATGACCGGCGTCACGACGGCCGGCGCAGTGGTCGGGCGCGTGGACCCGGATGACCATCCGAACACCGTGGCCGGCTACTCCGGCATCAATGCAGCGAAAAGCGCCAACCACTACTGGACCCTGGCCACCGGTGCCCCGGCCATCGTGTACACCAGCTACTCGGCCGTTTTCCAGTTCTGCGCCAACACCGGTTCCTGCGTGACGCCGACCGAAGTCGACACTGGCGCCAACACCAGCAACTTCATCGTGGCGCGCAAGGCCTCGGGCGCGTGGTCCCTGCCGACCGTCGGTACCCGTACCACCTACTCGACGCAGGCCACTGGCCTGACCGGGCTGGGCGAGTTTGCCGTGGGCGAGCCGACCGTCAGCGCGCCGACCCTCGATCATGTGCGGCTGGAGCATCCGGGCTCCGGCTGTACTGGCAACCCGACCCAGATCACCGTCAAGGCCTGCGGCGACGCCGGTTGCGGCTCCTACTACACCAGCAGTGTCACTGTGGACCTGGCGGCGGTCGCCAATGGCACCTGGTCGAGCGATCCGGTGACTTTCTCTGCGGGTGCTGCTGCGGTGACCTTGACCGTCACCACTGCGAGCACCATCACGCTGGGGGGCTCCGCCACCTCGCCAACAGCGGCCAATGCCACGCGCTGCTTCAATGGGGCGACGGAAACCTGCACCATCACCTTCGATGCCTGCATCCTGGACATCGTCGAGGTCGGGGCCGCCGCTTACACCCCCATCTTCACCAAACTGGCCAACGTGACGTTTCAGCTCGATGGCCGACACCTCGGTGGCGGCAACCAGAACATCACCAAGGTCGAACTGGTCGATGCTGGTACCGGCACTGGTTGTGCCAGCCATACGCTGCTGCAGGACTTTCCCGCCGGCCTGCCACGTGCCTTCAGTAACGGCAGCCCGACCTACACTTTCGATTTCACCTATGCCAACTCGGTGGCGAACGCCAAGTTCCGCATGACCAACAGCGGTGGGCAGGTCTCCTGTTCAAGCGACAACTTCACGATCCGGCCGCAGGCGTTTGCGTTGACCAGTTCCGCCAGCAACAGTGGCAGCGGCGGCACGCCGGTGTTCCGTGCCGGAACCGATACGTTTTCGGTCACCGCTACGGCGGTCTACAGTTCGACCACGACCACGCGCTACAACGCCACCCCGAAGTTTGACGCGACCAAGGCCAGCACCACGCTGGCCCACTTGGGCACACTCACCGGGACCACGTTTCCAGCGGCCACCTCGGGCGTCTCGACCGCAACCGCCTTCAAGTACGATGAGGTGGGCAACTTCAGCCTGGGCGATTACGCCGTGTACGACGACGGCTATGCCACGGTGGATGCTTCCAAGGGAGAGTGCACCAGCGGCTTCAGCAACACCCGGGTGGGCGGCAAGTACTCCTGCAAGTTCGGCTCCGTCTCGGCGGGGCCGTTCGGGCGCTTTGTACCGGACCACTTCACCGTGATGCCGACGGTCAGCAACAGCTGCACGGCGGGCAGCTACACCTACATGGGGCAGTCGTTCAGCCTGTCCACGGCGGGGGTGGTGCAGGCCCGCAACGGCGCCAATGGGTTGACGCAGAACTACGCGGGCGCCTATGCGCCGGGTACCGTGGCCTTCGCGGCCGAGAATGCGGACAGCGGCACCGATCTGGGCAGCTCGCTGGTCTTTAGCGGTACGGGCCTGGCGCTTTCGGGCAGCTGGGTGGCCGGGGTCTATA
>CALRMF020000237.1:0-4711 GCA_943369035.1 Curvibacter sp. AEP1-3 | reverse complement strand
TGGCGCCCACCAGCGCCGCAATGTTCACCGGCGTGGGCGCGCGGAAGAAGGGGTAGAGCTCGGTGAACCAGGCGCCCAGCACGCCGCGCGCCGCCGTGAAGCCCGCCATCACCACCAGACAGCCGGCCAGCGGGTAGCGCCAGGAGCGGCGGCCGAAGTCGCGGCTGGCTGGGTAGAGGCAGGCGCGCGCCACGATCAGCATCTGCGCCGCCAGCAGCAGGTTGGCCCAGCCCACGCGCAGCTGGTAGCTGGAAAAGCTCAACCCGTAGCCCACCGGCATGATCCACACCAGCAGCCACATCAGCCCGCGCAGCGGGCGCGGGCCCAGCCAGTTCTCCAGCGCGCGGTAGATCATCCACTGGCTCGTGCAGAGGAAGGCCATGGCCACGGTGGACAGAATGCGGTCCGGCGTCTGCCCGTACCAGAGGCTGGAGGCCAGCATGCAGATCCACGCCGCCGCGTTGAGGAAGAGCGAAATCCGCGCGTCCTTGGCGGCCGGGCTCAGACCCTGGCCCATGACAAAGGGCAGCGCCGTGGCCATGACCAGCAGGTTGGCCACGTTGACAACAATGAGCGTAGAGGGGTCGATCTGCACGGGCGCTGGCCGATGTGTAACAGGCCGCAGTCTAGTGCACCGCCGCCGCGGTTAATGCGGTCGGGCTTCAGCCCACGCCCAGGCGGGCATTCAATTCAGCCGCATCGGGCGCGGCCAGCGTGGTGTTGTGTGCCTCGGTGTACGGCCCACCGCCGGGCTCCACCTGGCCCGCCGCGTCGTAGCCCACGGCCTTGAACTTCCATACCGCGCCCACGCGCTTGAGGTTGCCCACGTGCGCGCCGTCGGGCATGTGCACGCTGTACACGTTGGTGTTGACGGGCTGCAGGGAGAGAGCGGGCATGGGGCAGGAGAAGTTATGAATAAAAACGGGCTCTGGCGCTTATGGGGTGTGCGCTGACAGCTATCAAAAAAATAGCGTCCGGCGGTGGCCTTACGCCTGCCAGACACCAAAGCCAGCCGAGCGCAGGTCGATGCCCACCTCAATTTCCTTTTCCACCGCCTCCTGGTACGTCATGGGGTTGAAGGCCTCAAACAGGTCGGGCAGTAGGCGCAGGCCGTACTGGGTGACAAAGCGGTTGGCCTGGATGCCGGCCTTGTGCTTGTCAAAGCGCACATCCGGGTCCAGCCCGGTCATGCCCACGTAAACGCAGGGCTTGCCGTCCACGTAGTCCGGGTTGTTCTTGCGAAAGCGCGGCTCGTACAGCACGTCCTTGGAGAGTTCAACCACGTAGACGTGGTGGTGCGGGCGGCGGCTCATCTTCGATGAATGTGTCTGGTGTTGGCAGGATGCCATTTTCCCTGTGCCATGCGCCGGCAGATCATGGCTTTATAGCGGCCGGGATCGGGGGCATTCTTAGGGCGACCTTTATGCCGGTGCAAGTTGCAGAAGCGGCACGCCGCAACAATGTTGTTGGAGGAGTTGGCCCCACCGTCTTGCTGCGCGACCAGATGCTCTGCGGTGCTGCGGAGCAGTTGCGTTTGCTTGGGTCGAAGGCCATGGCAGAGCGCAAACTGTTCAGGGTTGTCTTCCCACATGGGGAGGCCACAGTAATAGCACCTGCAACCCTGCTTCAGGAAAGCGTGCCGGCGAAGTTTCTTGAGACTGCTTGGTTTGGTCATGGGAACTCACTTGAAATAAACAAGCAAATCCCCGTTGACGAATAACTCGTATGGCGGGCGCCGTCGGGAGTGCGTATCGGCTATGCGAGGGGGAGGCCCTGACGCGGTCAGGGGCTGCGATCCCTGAGCGGGTTCAACTCTAGCGAGTTGATGGCGTCTTGGCAATGGGCGGGCAGATCACTCCTCGATCTTCACACCCTTCCAGAAGGCCACGCGGCCTTTGACGAGTTCGGCGTCGGGGCGGGGCTCGGGGTAGAACCACACGGCGTCGGGCAGCATGTCGCCGTTGACCAGCAGGCTGTAGTAATGCGCCTCGCCCTTCCAGGGGCAGGTGGTCTTGTGGTTGCTGAAGGTGAGGTACTCGCGCTTGAGCGTGTGCTCGGGGAAGTAGTGGTTGCCTTCCACCAGCACGGTGTCGTCACTCTCGGCAATGACGGTGTTGTTCCAGGTGGCTTTCATGTTGCGACTTTATGATGAAGAGACAGGACAAAGAGCCTACCGCATCAACGAACCTTAGAAAGCGTTCTCTCGAGACAGTCGATGACAATTTTTGCGTCCATGTATGCATTTCGTACGTCGCCATACGTGGCATTGACTGGAAAGACGCCTTCATGTGCGAAGCCATGGCGCCAAGTGATCACGTTGTCATATGAAATCGAGATAGGCCGCCCTCGACTACTGAGTGCTATCGAGTCCATTCGCTTTAGCACCCTGGAAAAATGATCGACATATCTCTTCCCGAATCTTGGCAAATGCGCCCTCTTTAAAGCATCTACCTTCACTCGGCCGTTAAGTCGCTCATAGCTCTTGGATACAAACACTTCAAATACAGGACTTATGCTAGCCGCATGGCCAATCAGTAAGTCCTTGACGCACAGTTCCAGCACGGTCGCGCTAGAAAGCGCCAGAAAGCCAGAATACCTTGAGGCGATAAACGGATCAGTCAATCCGGCCACTGTTGCATCAAGGTGTGGCAGAAGGTCGTCTACCAGCCTGAAATGCGTCGTGTGGCTCACTTCGCGATCATCCGATCAAGACATTCTTGGCGCGGTTAAAACGCGACACGACCACGGCCTGATCGCTTGTCCCGTAAAAAGTCGCGTTTCGGTAGTCATCATCCTTGAGAAGCGCCGCCCAGCGCTCGGCGAAATCGTGGGGGATGTTTTCGAAGTTCTCCATGACCACACAGAGGGTTGAGTCGAGGACAGAGGAATTTAGCGGGCCTCTGACGTGAAACGGCTTGCTGCCAAGCGTCTTTACCAAGAAGTCACAAGCTTTTCCAAATCGGTCTTTGAAGGCTACTACTCTCTCCGAGTTGGCATTGCGCTCCGACTTCATGCAGCGGTTCAGGAACTCCTTCATCGGTTTTTCGTAGTTATCCAGATTTTGGAAAAGCGCCAAGACACGAAGCACCAATTCGATGTCCTTTTGGTGCTTATCTATATTTTTCTTTCCAAGAATCTTGCGCCAACTAGGCAAATTGTTGAGGTCGCGCAAAAGATCGATGAGTTGACCGCGGAAGACGCAGTTGCGGATTTCTTGCGGCTTTAATGGCGTCCCACCAGTATTGAGCCGTTCGAAGATGTGATAGATGCTGGTGTTGTCCTTGGTGGGCTTCAGCTGTTTGATGATTACGGCCCGCAAAGTCGCTGATCGCAGCTTGCGCTGATGGAGTTCGTCGAGGTCTTCGTACCTCTTGTTGTGAAAAGGACTTTTCTGATCAAGACCCGCTAGCCGGAAAACGGTACGTGCGCCCTGGGTGGTTTCTTGCCCGAAATAGCCTTCCAAAAAGAATACCGTGCTGAGAATTCGCTGCTGACCATCTATGACGAGATTCCTGTTTTCTTCGTCGGCATAAAAAAAGACCTGTGGAATAGGTAGGCCGAGAAGAAATGACTCGATCAGCAGCGAAGACTGTTTGATATCCCATACAAAGTTGCGCTGGAAGTCGGGGATAACGATGTCCTTGCGCTTCCACATATCCTCAATAACAGACACAGTGAGATCCGCAGGATAGGAGGCAATGTCGTATTCGACGAATGCTTCAGTGTCTGCCGTTTCCTCGTCAACGTCTAAGTCAATGCCTTGGTCATCTATTGGTTCGGTTGCCATCGCGTCCCTTTCAGCCTGCACGTGAATCGAGTTACTTTCCCCAACTATCCTTCAACCCCGTCACCCGGTTGAAGACGGGCTTACCCGGTACGTGGTCCTTGCGGTCCGCCACAAAGTAGCCATGGCGCTCGAACTGGAACTTGTCATCCGCCGCCGCTTGCGCCAGTGACGGCTCCACATAGGCCGTCACGGTCTTCAGGCTCTCGGGGTTGAGGCTGGCCAGGAAGTCCTTGCCGCCGGCATCCGGTTGCGGGTCGGTGAACAGGCGGTCGTACAGGCGCACTTCGGCAGGTACGCCGTCGGCCACGGCCACCCAGGTGATGGCGGCCTTGGCCTTCACGCTGTCGGCGCCCGGGGTGCCGCTCTTGGTGCCGGGGATGACCTTGGCCTGCACCTCCGTCACGTTGCCTGCGGCGTCGCGCACGCAGCCGGTGCACTCGATCACGTAGCCGCCCTTCAGGCGCACCACGTTGCCGGGGAACAAGCGCTTGTAGCCCTTGGGCGGCACTTCTTCAAAGTCTTCGCGTTCGATCCACACCTCGCGCCCGATCTTGAAGCGGCGCGCGGCCGGCTCGGGCTGGCCCTCGGCCACGTGGGGCAGGGCGGGCAGGGTGCAGTCTTCGGTGTAGTCCGCGCTGCCAAAGGCATCCATCCAGTTGGTGAGCACGAGTTTCACCGGGTCCAGCACGGCCATGCCGCGGTGGGCCTTGGCTTCCAGGTCTTCGCGCAGGCAGCCTTCCAGCGTGGAGTAATCAATCCAGGAATAGTCTTTGGTGACGCCGATGCGCTCGGCAAACAGCTGGATGCTGGCGGGCGTAAAGCCGCGGCGGCGCAGGCCCACGATGGTTGGCATGCGCGGGTCGTCCCAGCCGGTCACGCGGCCTTCGTTCACCAGTTGCGCCAGCTTGCGCTTGCTGGTGATGA
>CALRMF020000236.1:0-4719 GCA_943369035.1 Curvibacter sp. AEP1-3 | reverse complement strand
CCAGGCTGTAGGCCAGCACCGCCCACAGGCCGGCGGCCTGGGCCGAGCCCGCCGCGGGCCGGGCCAGCGCATGCAGGCGCTGCGCCAGCGCATGGACCAGCAGTGCCGTGCCCAGCCACAGCAGTTCGGGAATCAGGCGCAGCACGCCGTCGTGTGCACCCAGCGCCACCAGCGGCCACTGCACCCAGCCCACCAGCGGCGGGTGGTCGTAGTAGCTCAGCGCGGGATGCGCCGCATAGAGCGCGTAGTGCGCCTCGTCGCCCGACAGGCCGAGCACCCAGCCGATGCCGAAGTGCAGCAGGCTGGCGCCCAGCAGCAAGGTCAGCAGCAGGGTGGAACGGGACAGGCGGAGGGCAGACACGGGCGGGATGCGGAACGAGGACCGCCAAGTCTAAACGAGGGTCCGCCGGCCGGGCCTACACTGCGACCCATGTCCACACACGTCATCCGCCCGGTCGATCCCTCGCGCTGCCCGCTGTGCGGCCAGCCCAACCGCTGCGCCATGGAAGCAGAGCGCGCCACCGGTGTTCCCCAGCCGCCGTGCTGGTGCACCGAGGTGAGCTTCGACGCGGCGCTGCTGGCGCGCGTGCCGGCCGAAGCGCAGCGACGGGCCTGCATCTGCCCGGCCTGTGCGGCGGCGGGCCCTGGCAAGGTCTAGCGGGCGCCGTCGATGAGCCAGCGCATCAGTGCCTCGCACTCGTGCTGGCTGATGCGTTCGTGCGCGGCGATGTGGCCGAACAGGCTGCCCGCGCGCAGCTTGGCGGCCAACTGGCGCGGCGCATCGTCCTGCCCACGATAGCGCGCATAGCCCGCCGCCAGTTCGGAAAGACTCGGCGCACTGCGGCGCGGTGGCTCGCCATGGCAGCCCAGGCACCCTTTCTCCAGCGCCAGCTGCGCATTGGCCCATGCGGGCAGGCCCGGCTGGACGACGGCAAGACAGAGCAGCAAGAGACGCAGAGGCTTACGCATGACGCCGGCCATCTTGCCATGTCCGGGCTGTCCGGTCCAAGCCGGCCTGCTAGCATCAAGCCTCGCCCCCATTGAAACCGTGACCCCATGATCCGCTCGCACGAAGAACAACGCCAGGCCCTGCGTTCCACCTGGGTCAGCGTCTGGATCAACCTCTTGCTGGCCAGCGCGCAGGTGGTGATCGGCATCTTCGCCCGCTCACAGGCGCTGATTGCCGACGGCATCCATTCCCTGTCCGACCTGGTGGCCGACGGCGTAGTGCTGTTCGCCGCACGGCATTCGCATGCCGACGCCGACGCCGAGCACCCCTACGGCCATGCGCGCTTCGAGACCGCGGCGTCGCTGGCCATCGGCCTGATCCTGGTGGCCACCGGCATCGGCATGGTGTGGAACGCCGGCGTCAAGCTGCATGCGGGCACGACGCTGGAGGCTGTGCACCCCATCGCCCTGGCCACGGCGGCGCTGACACTGCTGGCCAAGGAAGGGCTGTTCCGCTACATGCGCCGCGTGGGCGAGCGGCTCAAGTCAGCGCTGTTGATCGCCAATGCCTGGCACGCGCGCGCCGACGCCGCCTCCTCGCTGGTGGTGGCGGTGGGCATCGCGGCCAACCTGCTGGGTTACCACAGCATGGACGCGGTGGCGGCCATCATCGTGGGCTTCATGATCGCCAAGGCGGGCTGGGCGTTCTCGGTCGAGGCCTTCCACGGCCTGACCGACCATGCGCTCGACCCGGAGGAGATCGAGCGCATCCACCGCTCGATCCAGTCGGTGGACGGTGTGCGCGATCTGCATGCCCTGCGCACGCGCCGCATGGGCGACTGGGCCGTGATCGACGTGCACATCGAGGTCGACACCCACCTCTCGGTCTCCGAGGGCCACTACATCGCCGAGAAGATCAACGCCCTGGTCAAGGCCGAACACCGGGTCGCCGAGTGCACGGTGCACATCGACCCCGGCAGCGTGCGCCACCTCGACCGCCTGCTGGCCCTGCCGCCGCGCACGGCGGTGCAGGCCGTGGTGCAGCGGGTGCTGCCGGCTCCGGCCGGCCTGCGCCTGCACTACCTCGACAGCGGGCTGGAGGTGGAGGCCGAACTGGCCACGCACGTGTCCACCGCTGAACTGGAACGCCTGCAGACCGCGCTGCAGGAGGCGCTGGCCCCGCTGGGCCACCTCGCCCGCGTGCAGTTGCGCTGCCCGCCGGCCCACGCCCGCTCATGAACCAGCCGGCCACCTTGGCAGACATGCAGGCGCGCTACGGCGAGCGCTACCGCTGGCGGCTGCTGCTGGCGGTGATGGTGGGCGCCATGGCGGCCATCATGTCCTCGACCATCATCAACGTGGCCATTCCGGACATGAGCCACCACTTCCAGCTCGGCCAGGAGCGTGCGCACTGGGTCAGCTCCGGCTTCATGGTGGCCTCAACCGTCTCGATGCTGACCACGCCCTGGCTGCTGGCCGCCTTCGGCTACCGCCACACCTATGTGATCTCGACCCTGATGCTGCTGGTCGGCGGCCTGGCGGGCGGACTGACCAACGACTTCGGCGTGGTGCTGGCCGCACGCGTGGTCGAGGGGCTGGCGGCCGGCATCGTGCAGCCCATCCCGGCCATCATCATCATCCGCGCCTTCGAGCCGCATGAGCGCGGCCGTGCCGGCGGCATCTTCGGCATGGGCGTGGTGCTGGCGCCGGCGCTCGGCCCAAGCATCGGCGGGCTGCTGGTGGAGTGGTTCGGCTGGCGTTCGATCTTCTTCATGGTGGCGCCGTTCTGCCTGGCCTCGCTCTGGCTGGCGTACCGCTACGTGCCGGTGAACGCGCCCGGCGGCGTGGCGCCGGACCGCCGCAACTCGCGCCTGGACTGGCGCGGTCTGCTGCTGTGCACCGTGGGCACGCTGTGCCTGCTCAACGGCCTGGTGGAGCTGCACAGCAGCGCCCATGCCACGGCTTACGCGCTGCTGGGCGCAGCCCTGCTGGCGCTGCTGAGCTTCGTCTGGTGGCAGCGTCGCCAGGCACGCCACGGCGGCACGCCGCTGATGCACATGGACCTGTTCAAGCACCGCCCGTTCGCCATGGGCAGCCTGGTGGCCTTCATCTACGGCACCGCGCTGTTCGGCTCCACCTACCTGCTGCCGCTGTACATCCAGATGGGCCAGGGGCTGTCGGCGGCCCTGGTCGGCACCATCATGCTGCCGGCCGGCATCGTGCTGGCTGTCACCATCCCGCTGGCGGGCCGCCTCTCCGACCGCCTGCCAGTGCATCTGCTGGTCAGCGTCGGCGTGCTGCTGCTGGCGGCCTCCTTCGCCCTCATGGCCACGCTCGGCCTGCCGGCCGCGCTCTGGCTGCTGGTGGGCTGGACCGTGCTGGGCCGTATCGGCCTGGGCTTCATCCTGCCCTCACTCAACAATGGCGCGATGCACGGCCTGGAGCATCGCCTGATCTCGCAGGCCTCCAGCACCATCAATTTCCTGCGCATGCTCGGTGGCGCTGCGGGTGTGAGCCTGTGCGGCATCATCCTGCAGTGGCGGCTGGCGGCCCACGGTGCCGCGCCCGGGGCACCCAACGCAGACCGGCTGGCCGCCTTCGACGAAACCTTTGTATTGCTGGCGCTGGTGTGCGCGCTGGCGGTACTGGCGGCCTGGCACCTGCGTCAGGCCAACACCGGAAGCGGAGCTTAGACGACATGTGCCAGCTGCTGGGCATGAATTGCAATGTGCCAACCGATGTGCTGTTCAGCTTCGCCGGCTTTGCCGAGCGTGGCGGCCGCACCGACCACCACGGCGACGGCTGGGGCATCGCCTTCTTCGAGGACAAGGGCCTGCGCCACTTCGTGGACCACCAGTCGGCGGCGGAGTCGCCCATTGCCGAGCTGATCCGGCATTACCCGATCAAGAGTCGCAACGTCATCTCGCACATCCGCAAGGCCACGCAGGGTGCGGTGACGCTGGAGAACTGCCACCCCTTCGTGCGCGAACTGTGGGGACGCTACTGGGTGTTCGCCCACAACGGCGACCTGAAGGACTTTGCGCCAAAGCTGCACGGCAGCTTCCACCCGGTGGGCCACACCGACAGCGAACGCGCCTTCTGCTGGCTGCTGCAGGAGCTGGCCAAGTCGCATGCCGACGTGCCGCCGGTGGCCGAGCTGACGCTGACGCTGCGCGAGCTGGTGCCGCAGGTGGCGCGCCACGGCACCTTCAACTTCCTGCTCAGCAACGGCGAGGCGCTGTGGGCGCATGCCTCCACGAACCTTTGCTACGTGGTGCGCCAGCACCCCTTCGGCCACGCCACGCTGCACGACGAGGACCTGAGCGTCAACTTTGCCGAACATGCGGCCCCGGGCGACCGCGTGGCGGTGGTGGTGACCACGCCGCTGACGAGCAACGAGGTCTGGACGCCGTTTGCGCCAGGCGAGCTCAAGGTGTTCGTCGACGGCGCGCCGGCCGACTGACCCGGCCGCACCGCGCACCTCAAGTCAATCGCTCGAATTGCGGGTGATTCACCCTGCTTTTCCGGGTCTCGCGCAACCTCCTCCGCACGCCGGCGCTTCAAGTTTCCGTGCGGCACGTCCGATACAAGTTCAGAAAGGCGTGCTGCAGGGAGCACTTCGGCAACGTTTCGGGCACAGAACAATGAGCACCTCCATCAACACGAACATCGCGTCGCTGAACGCCCAGCGCAACCTGACCGCCTCGGCCGGTTCGCTGGCCACGTCCATGCAACGCCTGTCGTCCGGCCTGCGCGTCAACAGCGCCAAGG
>CALRMF020000235.1:0-4726 GCA_943369035.1 Curvibacter sp. AEP1-3 | reverse complement strand
TCTGCGTCGTCGTGGCGGTGGCCTATGGGCTGCTGCGCCAGGACTGGGTGGGCGGCGTGCTGGCCGGCATCACGGTCGCCATCGCCCTGATCCCCGAAGAATTCCCCATGGTGTTGGCCGTCTTCCTGGCCCTGGGCGCCGGACGCCTGGCCCGGCACAAGGTGCTGGTGCGGCGCAGCGCGGTGATCGAGGCCCTGGGCGGCGCCTCGTTCCTGTGCGTCGACAAGACCGGCACCCTGACCGTCAACCGCATGCGTGTGGCGCAACTCCATGCGCATGGGCAGACCATGATGCTTGACGAGCGAACGAAGGCACTGCCTGAGAACTTTCACACCGTCGTCGAGTACGCCATCCTGGCCAGCCGGATCGATCCGTTCGATCCGATGGAGCAGGCTTTTCACGCCCTGGGTCAGCAATTCCTGGCGCAGACCGAACACGTGCACCGCGATTGGACGCTGGTGCACGAGTACGCCCTCACGCCGGAACTGAGGGCCATGGCCCATGTCTGGCAGGGTGACGGGACAGCCATGCCGGTGGTCGCGTCCAAGGGCTCGCCCGAGGCCATCGCCGACCTGTGTCATCTCGATGACCAGCGTCGCGCCGACGTGGCCGCCGCGGCCGACGCCATGGCGGCGCAAGGCCTGCGGGTGTTGGGGGTGGCGCAGGCGCGCCATGCCGGGCCGCCCTGGCCGGCTGGGGAGCACGACTTCGATTTCGTGTTCGTCGGTTTGCTGGGACTGGCAGATCCGTTGCGCACCGAGATCCCGCAAGCGGTGCGCGAGTGCCACGAAGCCGGCCTGCGCGTGATCATGATCACAGGCGACTACCCGGTGACGGCATGTGCCATTGCACGTCAGGCCGGGCTGGACGCACAGGTCGTTCTCAACGGCGACGAGATGGCGCAACTGTCGGACCGCGACCTGCAGCAGCGGCTGCGCACGGTCAGCATCTGCGCGCGTATCACCCCGACGCAGAAGTTGCGCATCGTGCAGGCGCTGCAGGCCAACGGAGAGGTGGTGGCGATGACGGGTGACGGTGTCAACGATGCCCCGGCGCTCAAGGCGGCCCATGTGGGCGTGGCCATGGGCGCGCGCGGCACCGACGTGGCGAGGGAGGCAGCGGCGATCGTGCTGGTGGATGACAACTTCGCCTCCATCGTGCGCGCGGTGCGCCAGGGCCGACGCATCTTCGGCAATCTGCGCAAGGCCATGCGCTACATCCTGGCGGTCCATGTGCCGATTGCCGGCATGGCCTTGTTGCCGCTGCTGCTGGGCTGGCCCATCGTGCTGTTTCCCATGCACATTGCCCTGCTGGAGCTGGCCATCGACCCGGCCTGTGCCATGGTGTTCGAAAACGAACCAGCGGAGCTGGATGTCATGCAGCGTCCGCCGCGTGATCCGTCGGAGCCGCTGCTGGCTGGCAGCGCGCTGATGCAGGCCGCGCTGCAGGGGTTGGGGGTGCTGGTCGTGGTGCTGGCGCTGTTCATCTGGGGCCGACAGCAGCTGGATGAGCCGCAGGCGCGTGCCCTGGCCTTCAGTGCCCTGGTGCTGGGCAATCTCGCGCTGATCCTGTCGAACCGGGCCGGGTCGCGTGGGCTGCTGGTGTCGCTGCGCGTGCCCAACCGGATGCTCTGGGCCGTGACGGGATTCACCGTGGGGTTGCTGGCGCTGGCCCTGTACCTGCCGGTGCTGACACGGGTGCTGCAGATGGCGCCATTGTCAGCAGGGCTGTTGGGGCTGGTGCTGGCCGGCGCGGTGCTCTGCCTGCTCTGGTTCGAAGTGCTCAAGCGCCTGTCTGGCCGCACCTAGGCGTGGTTCAGGCGCGGGCGGACTCGAGTTTCTGCAGCTCGTCCAGGGTGTTGGCATTGGCAAAGGCCAGGGGATCGTCACCCGGGGCGTTGAAAGGGACATGGACGGCGCGGTGCCGCGCTGTCCAGGCGCCGACCTTGCGGCCACCGCCCTGGGTGTAGTCGATCAGGCTGGCCAGCAGGTTGGTGCGCAGCAGACAGAACACGGGCTGCGGACGCAGCTCGACGCGGCCCTCGGCATCCTTGTCCGGTGTTGCGGCCACGGCGATGTCGGCCTGCTCGCGCTCGAGTGCATGGGCCAGGCGCGGTACCAGGTCAGCGGGAAAACACGGCGAGTCACAGGGCACTGTTGCCAGATAGGGCGTCTTGCAGTGTTCCAGCCCACTGAGAAAGCCGGCCAGTGGCCCAGCGTAATCGGCCAACTCGTCGGGGTAGACCGGCACTCCCAGGGCCGCATAGGCATCGAGGTTGCGGTTGGCGTTGATCATGACCCGTCCGACCTGTGGCTGCAGCCGCTGCAGCGCATGCAAGGCCAGGGGTGTCCCGTGGAAGGTCTGCAGCCCCTTGTCGACACCGCCCATGCGGCTGCCACGCCCCCCCGCGAGGATCAGTCCGGTGATGTCTTCTGGAGCAATCAAATCAGATTCCTCTGAAATGGAGTTAAGACCTGAACCGCTAAACCCACGACGGCGGGACGCCGCGGAGCCGGCTCCGCCGGGCCGCTGGCGTCGCCCCCTGCAAGGGGCTGAGGCCAGCGGCTCCAAGCCTGCCTGCGTAGGCTTGGACAGGACGAAGAGCCTGAGCCCCTGACGACGGTGCCGGGCATGCAGCGACACGCCCTTTGCGGAGCCTGGGGGTGTTCCAAACTCATCCGCCGATGTAGCTCATCTCCACCCGGCGCTGCGGGCCGTGGCCGCTGTCGGGTGGTAGCACGCCGCGCAATTCGGAGTAGCGGTCGTCACGCGCGGCCCAGATGTGGCCGATGGCCGATTCAATGTCGACATCGCTCGCGCCGCTGCGCAGCAGGGTGCGCAGGTCATGGCCCTGGGTGGCGAAGAGGCAGAGGTAAAGACGACCTTCGGTGGAGAGACGGGCCCGGTTGCAGTCGCTGCAGAAGGCGTGGGTGACGCTGCTGATGACGCCGATCTCGCCCAGCGCCGGGTCATGGCGGCCATCGGCGCCGGCATAGCCCCAGCGCTCGGCGGTTTCGCCCGGGGCGCTGGGTTCGAGTTGCACCAGCGGCATTTCAGTCTGAATCAGCTTGACCACCTCGGCCGAGGGCAGCACCTCGTCCATGCGCCAGCCGTTGGTGACACCGACATCCATGTACTCGATGAAGCGCAGCACCATGCCGCTGCCGCGGAAGTGCCTGGCCATGGGCAGGATCTGCTGTTCGTTGGTGCCGCGCTTGACCACCATGTTGATCTTGATCGGGCCCAGGCCGGCCTTCTGGGCAGCCTGGATGCCCTCCAGCACGTCGCCCACCGGGAAGTCGACGTCGTTCATGCGGCGGAAGGTGGCATCGTCCAGCCCGTCCAGGCTGACAGTGACGCGCTGCAGGCCGGCGGCCTTGAGGGCCTGCGCCTTGCGGGCCAGCAGCGAGCCGTTGGTGGTGAGCGTCAGGTCCAGTGGCTCACCGTCCACGGTACGCAGTGCGGCCAGCTGCTCAATCAGCACCTCGATGTTCTTGCGCAACAGCGGTTCGCCGCCGGTCAGGCGTATCTTGCGCACGCCATGGGCCGCAAACAGGCGGGCCACGCGCGTGATTTCCTCGAAGCTCAGCAGGGCGCTGTGCGGCAGGTAGGGGTAGTCCTTGTCGAAGATATCCTTGGGCATGCAGTAGCTGCAGCGAAAATTGCAGCGGTCGGTGACGCTGATGCGCAGGTCGCGCAACGGGCGACCCAGCCGGTCGGCCAACAGGCCGGTAGCCGGGATGCGGGTGGCCGGATCAAAGGCGGCAGCAGGCGCGCTCAGCGTGGGAATGCGCTGGTCGACCAAGGGTATGACGCGTTCGGACATGCGTCGTATTGTCGCCTGTCCTGGGTGGCCCTGCATACTGTGCAGAATCGGGGGCGCGGCCGGAAAAAAGGACTATCGGGACGGGTTGGGAGCGTCACACCATGCAAGCCACACATCTGCTTCACTTGAGTTGCCTGCTCGCCATGCTCGGCCTGGCGCGGCTGGGCTGCGCCCAGACACCGGCGCCGGTGTCCGAAAAGGACTACCTCGGTGAGGTGCCGGTCGTCCTGTCGGTGTCGCGGCTGCCGCAGCGACTGGACGAGACGCCGGGCTCGGTAACCATTCTGGACCGGCAGATGATCCGCATGAGCGGCGCGCGCGATGTGGCGGATCTGCTGCGGCTGGTGCCCGGCTTTCGCGTCAGCAATTCCTTCGAGAGCAATACGCCGCAGGGCAGCTATCACATGGGACTGGGGGACTATTCGAACCGCATGCAGGTGCTGGTCGATGGTCGCTCGGTCTACTCGGTCTACATGCAGGGCGGTACCGGGCCGGGCCTGCAGACGGTCGCGCTGGAGGACATTGAGCGCATCGAGGTGCATCGCGGTTCGAATTCCGCCGCTTACGGCGCACGTGCCTTCCTGGGCACGATCAACATCGTGACGCGCGAACCGGTGGAGACCGAGGGCGTCCAGGCGCAGGTGGCGACTGGCGAAAGCGGTATCCAGGATTCGCTGGTGCGCCTGGGCTGGGGCAACGAGTCGGGTAGCTACCGCATCACCGCCGATCGTCGTGCTGACCTGGGCCTGGCGGGCGCTGCCGGACCGGCCCGGGTACACCGGCTGAACGTCCGCGGCGATGTGCGGGCGAGTGCTGTCGATACGCTGGAGTTCCGCGCTGGCCAGGCGGTCATCGACGCAGGGGTCGGTTTCGAGGGGGAGACGGGCAATGCGCCGCGTA
>CALRMF020000234.1:0-4748 GCA_943369035.1 Curvibacter sp. AEP1-3 | reverse complement strand
GCAAAAAAATGCTTCAAGACCATCACTCCGCGCGCGCCGGCACCAGAATTTCGCGTTGGCCGTTGCTGCTCATGGCACTGACCAGGCCGGCCTTCTCCATGTCTTCCACCAAACGCGCGGCGCGGTTGTAGCCGATCTTGAGGTGGCGCTGCACGAGCGAGATGCTGGCCTTGCGGTTCTTCAGCACGATCTCCACCGCCTGGTCGTACATCGGGTCCTTCTCACCACTGGCGCCACCCTCGCCGTCCAGGCCGCCCTCGCCATCGACCGTGCCGCCTTCGAGCACGCCCTCGATGTAATCCGGCTCGCCCTGGCTCTTGAGGTAGCTCACCACGCGGTGCACCTCGTCATCACTGACAAACGCGCCGTGCACGCGGATCGGCAGACCTGTACCGCTGGCCATGTAGAGCATGTCGCCCATGCCCAGCAAGGCCTCGGCCCCCATCTGGTCGAGGATGGTGCGGCTGTCGATCTTGCTGGAGACCTGGAAGGCAATGCGCGTGGGGATGTTGGCCTTGATCAGGCCGGTGATCACATCCACGCTCGGACGCTGGGTGGCCAGGATCAGGTGGATGCCAGCCGCGCGCGCCTTTTGCGCCAGGCGGGCGATCAGCTCCTCGATCTTCTTGCCCACCACCATCATCAGGTCGGCCAGCTCGTCGATGACGACCACGATGTGCGGCAAGCGCTCCAGCGGCTCGGGCGAGTCGGGCGTGAGGCTGAAGGGGTTGTAGATGAACTGTTCCTTGGCCTTGGCCTCGTCGATCTTGTTGTTGTAGCCAGCCAGGTTGCGCACGCCCAGCTTGCTCATGAGCTTGTAGCGCCGCTCCATCTCGGCCACACACCAGTTCAGGCCGTGCGCGGCCTGCTTCATGTCGGTGACTACCGGCGCCAGCAGATGTGGAATGCCTTCGTAGACCGACATCTCCAGCATCTTGGGGTCGATCATCAGCAGGCGAACGTCGCGCGCCTCCGCCTTGTACAGCAGCGACAGGATCATGGCATTGATGCCGACCGACTTGCCGGAGCCGGTGGTACCGGCCACCAGCACGTGCGGCATCTTGGCCAGGTCGGCCACCACCGGGTTGCCCACGATGTCCTTGCCCAGGCCCATGGTCAGCAGGCTCTTGGCCTCGTTGTAGACCTGGGAACCCAGAATCTCGGACAGGCGGATCGACTGCCGCTTGGCATTGGGCAGCTCGAGTGCCATGTAGTTCTTGCCCGGAATGGTTTCCACCACACGGATCGACACCAGGCTCAAGCTGCGCGCGAGGTCCTTCGCCAGGCCCACGATCTGCGAGCCCTTCACGCCGGTGGCCGGCTCGATCTCGTAACGCGTGATCACCGGGCCCGGCTGCGCCAGCACCACGCGCACCTCGACGCCGAAGTCCTTGAGCTTCTTCTCGATCATGCGGCTGGTCATCTCCAGCGTCTCGGGCGCCACGGTTTCCTGGCGTGCCTGGGCGCCATCCAGCAGGTCCACCTGCGGCAGCTTGGAATCCGGCAGTTCGCTGAAGAGCGGCTTCTGCCGCTCCTTGGCCACGCGCGTGCTCTGCGGCACATCCACGATCACCGGCTCGATCAGCACCGGGGCGTGGTGGTGCTCGACGATCTCCTCGCGCTCCTCCATCACCACTTCCTCGCGCTCGCGCGCGGCCTGCTGACCCAGCGCCAAGTCTTCGGCGATCTCACGTTTCTCGCGTCGCGCCTCGATGAAGCCATCAATCCAGGCGCCGATGCGCTCCGCGACATGGCCCCAGGAAAAACGGAACACCAGTGCCGAACCGATCACGCCCAGGCCAATGGCCACCAAAGCCGAGCCGGTAAAACCCAGCCAACGCACACTGAGCGGCCCGACAAAGTACCCCAGCACCCCGCCACCATGGCCCGGCAGGCGGGGTTCGAAGCTGTGGAAGCGCGCCCATTCGATGGCCGCGCTGGCGCACAACAACATGCCCAGCCCCAGCCAGAAGGCGGCGCGGCTGGCGGCGAAACGGCTCAGGTGCGGTGCCTCCTGCGCCGCCGGTGTCGCGATCAACTCATGGCCGCGCAGCCAGCGCGCCAGCGCGGCCAACCAGGCCCGCACGCCGGCCGCGAAGGCCCACCAGACCGAGAAACCGAGCAGGTAATAGCTGGCGTCGGCCAGCCAGGCCCCCAGGCGACCACCGCGGTTGTGGATGGCGCCGCTCTCGCCCGATGTGGACCAGGCGGCATCCTGCAGCGAGTGGCTGAGCAGCGCCAGCAGCCAGAACGCCAGCAGCACCAGGCCGGCGATCAAGGCCAGCTCATGGGCGAAACGGCCCCAGCCGGTGCGGGTGGGCGCCTCCTCGCTGCGGGCGGTGTTGTTCAGGGTGTTGAGTGTGTAGGTCATGGCAGGTGGAAGGCCAAGCTTAACGCAGTCGTCGCCGCATTTTCCCCTTCGCGGCCGCCCGATGACATCTGCCCCCCGGGGGTATGCGGCCCGATTCCTGCAGGACAGCCCGTCCGTTCATACAATCGTGGCTACAGTCCCATCGCGAAGGTTTCAGAATGTCACAGAACAAGCATGCCAAGGTCCTGATTCTCGGCTCCGGCCCGGCGGGCTACACCGCCGCCATCTACGCCGCACGCGCCAACCTCCAGCCGCTGCTGATCACCGGCATGGCTCAGGGCGGCCAGCTCATGACGACCACCGAGGTCGACAACTGGCCCGCCGACGTGGACGGCGTACTGGGGCCGGACCTGATGCAGCGCTTCCAGGCCCACGCCGAGCGCTTCAAGACCGAGATCGTGTTCGACCACATCAACGAGGTCGACTTCAGCAAGCGTCCGTACACCCTCAAGGGCGACAGCGGCACCTACACCTGCGACGCACTCATCATCGCCACCGGCGCCTCGGCCAAGTACCTGGGCCTGCCGTCCGAGCAGGCCTTCATGGGCCGCGGCGTCTCGGGCTGTGCCACCTGCGACGGCTTCTTCTACCGCGACCAGGTCTGCTGCGTGGTCGGTGGCGGCAACACCGCTGTGGAAGAGGCGCTGTACCTGTCCAACATCGCCAGCAAGGTCTACCTGATCCACCGGCGCGACAAATTCAAGGCCGAGCCCATCCTGGTCGACAAGATGATGGAAAAGGTGGCTGCCGGCAAGATCGAACTCAAGACCTTCAAGACGCTGGACGAGGTGCTGGGCGACGCCAGCGGCGTGACCGGCGTGCGTCTCAAGAGCACCAAGGACGACAGCACGGAAGACCTGATGCTCAAGGGCTGCTTCATCGCCATCGGCCATGCCCCCAATACCGAGATCTTTGCCGGCAAGCTCGACATGGAAGGCGGCTACATCATCACCCGCGGCGGTGACCATGGCTTCGCCACCATGACCAGCGTGCCGGGCGTCTTTGCCGCCGGCGACGTGCAGGACCACATCTACCGCCAGGCCATCACCAGCGCCGGGACCGGCTGCATGGCGGCGCTGGACGCGCAACGCTTTTTGGAGCAGGAATAAAGGGACACCCCCTCGCCCCTCGCCCACTGCGTGTGGCTCGCATCCCCCCTCAAGGGGGCGCACCCAGCGGCCCGTCCTAGCCGGTTCCGCGGGTGCCTGCGATGAGGCCGGCGCTGCACTCGGCCCTGGCTGATCAAAACTTGAGCACCTTCGCCCGTTTTGGTTATAATTGCAGGCTTTGCTGGGTTCGCCCGGCTTTCATGGGTTACCGCCACCCTGCCCTTTGAGGAAATCTGGCGAGGTGAGGCGCTCACGTCAGTGACCGCCGTTTTACAGAAAGCGAAGTGTCCTCATGGCACGCGTATGTGAAGTCACGGGCAAGAAGCCCATGGTCGGAAACAATGTTTCCCACGCCAACAACAAAACCAAGCGCCGGTTCCTGCCGAACCTGCAATACCGCCGTTTCTGGGTCGAGTCCGAGAACCGCTGGGTCCGCCTGCGCGTTTCCAGCGCTGCCCTGCGTCTGATCGACAAGAACGGCATCGACTCCGTGCTCGCCGACCTGCGTGCACGTGGCCAAGCCTAATCACTGAAGGAGCAGCACCATGGCCACCAAAGGCGGACGCGAAAAGATCAAGCTGGAATCCACGGCCGGTACCGGTCACTTCTACACCACCAGCAAGAACAAGAAGACCATGCCCGAGAAGATGTCGATCATGAAGTTCGACCCCAAGGCTCGCAAGCATGTCGAGTACAAGGAAACCAAGCTGAAGTAATTCAGCCGTGCTCCTGACGAAGAAGCCCGCCTTGTGCGGGCTTTTTTTTTGCCGTGGTCTGCCCCTGACGACCCCCATGCCGGCAAGCATGGGCACAAAAAAGCCCGCACAGGGCGGGCTTTTCATGCGGCACGGAGAGCCGATCAGGCGCGGGCGGCGCGCAACTTGCGCGAGAAGTCCTGCAGCGCGGCAATGCCGCTTTCCTCGGCACGGTGGCACCACGCCTGCAGGTTGGCCAGCAGCTGCTCGCGCGACAGCGAGGTGTTGAGCCAGAGCTGACGCAGCTCTTCGCGCATGGTCACCATCTTGTCCAGCACCGGCGAAGCCGCGCGGACCTTGGCCAGTTCCGGCGCCACGGCCGCCGGCACCTTGTCGGCATCGCGGTGCAGCCAGCGGGCAGCCGTCTTGACCACAGCGGTATCGGCGCTGCGTGCCTTGAGTGCGGCCATTTCCTGCTGGAAGGCGCGCTGCATGCCGGCGGCGTAGCCGGCCATGATCTCGTAGCGGTTGGCGATCAGGGCTTCCAGCGTCTTGTCGTCCGCCACCGGCTTG
>CALRMF020000233.1:0-4791 GCA_943369035.1 Curvibacter sp. AEP1-3 | reverse complement strand
AAGGCCTTGCCGCCTTTCTGGCGCGAGACCATGTTCTCGACCGTGGCCAGGAAACCGTAGCCGGCCGAGGTGGACAGCAGCAGCCAGGCATGGGCGGGGCCGGCGTAGTAATGCGCCAGCTGGGTGCCGGCTTCCAGTTCAATCAAGGTGGTGACCGGCTGGCCGTCGCCGCGTGCGCCCGGCAGGCTGGCCACCGGCACCGAGTAGACGCGGCCGTTGGAGCCGAACACCAGCAGCGTGTCCACCGTGCGGCACTCGAAGGTTCCATACAGGCCGTCGCCGGCCTTGAAGGCGAAGCTGGCCGAGTCATGACCGTGGCCCTGGCGCGCGCGCACCCAGCCCTTTTCAGACACCACCACGGTGACAGGCTCATCCACCACCTTGACCTCGGCCACCGCCTTCTTCTCGGCCTGGATCAGGGTACGGCGCGCATCGGCAAACACCTTGGCGTCGGCCTCGATCTCCTTCACCATGAGGCGGCGCAGTGCGGCGGGACTGCCCAGGATTTCCTCCAGCTTGCCCTGCTCCTCGCGCAGCTCCTTGAGCTCCTGCTCGATCTTGATCGCTTCCAGCCGTGCCAGCTGGCGCAGCCGGATTTCGAGAATGTCCTCGGCCTGCCGCTCGGAGAGGCGGAAACGCTCGATCAGCGCTGCCTTGGGTTCATCCGACTGGCGGATGATGGCAATCACCTCGTCAATGTTGAGCAGCACCAGCTGCCGGCCTTCGAGGATGTGGATGCGGTCCAGCACCTTGTTCAGGCGGTGGCGCGAGCGGCGCTCGATGGTGGTCTGGCGGAAGGCAATCCATTCCTCCAGCATCTGGCGCAGCGACTTTTGCGTCGGCCGCCCGTCCAGCCCCACCATGGTGAGGTTGATCGGTGCCGAGGTCTCCAGGCTGGTGTGCGCCAGCAAGGTCGTGATGAGTTCCTGCTGCTCGATGCGGCTGGTTTTGGGCTCGCACACCAGGCGCACCGGTGCGTCCTTGCTGGACTCGTCGCGCACCTCGTCCAGCACGGCCAGCACCGTGGCCTTGAGCTGGTTCTGCTCCTGCGTCAGCGCCTTCTTGCCGGCCTTGACCTTCGGGTTGGTCAGCTCCTCGATCTCTTCCAGCACCTTCTGCGTGCTCACGCCCGGTGGCAGCTCGGTCACCACCAGCTGCCACTGGCCGCGCGCCAGGTCCTCGATTTTCCAGCGCGCGCGCACCTTCAGCGAACCGCGGCCGGTGCGGTAGGCCTCGGCAATGTCGGACGCGGGGCTGATGATCTGGCCGCCGCCGGGATAGTCCGGCCCTGGCAGCAGCGTCAGCAGCTCGTCATCGGCCAGCTTCGGATTCTTGATCAGCGCCACGCAGGCCTGCGCTACCTCACCCAGGTTGTGGCTCGGGATCTCGGTGGCCAGACCGACGGCAATGCCGGAGGCGCCGTTGAGCAGCGTGAACGGCAGGCGTGTCGGCAGCTGCTTCGGCTCCTCGGTCGAGCCGTCGTAGTTGGGCTGGAAATCCACCGTGCCCTCGTCGATCTCGTCGAGCAACAGGTTGGAGATCTTGGCCAGCCGGGCTTCGGTGTAACGCATGGCAGCGGCGCCATCGCCGTCGCGGCTGCCGAAGTTGCCCTGGCCGTCGATCAGCGGGTAACGCTGCGCGAAGTCCTGCGCCATGCGCACCAGCGCGTCGTACGCAGCCTGGTCGCCGTGCGGGTGGAAGCGACCCAGCACGTCACCGACCACGCGGGCCGACTTGACCGGCTTGGCCGCGGTGTTGCCGCTGGGGCCACTGTAGCCCAGGCCCATGCGCGACATGGCATAGAGAATGCGCCGCTGCACCGGCTTCTGGCCGTCGGACACATCGGGCAGGGCGCGGCCCTTGACCACGGACAGCGCGTATTCAAGGTAGGCCTGCTGGGCATAGCTGGCCAGGGCCAGGGCGTCACTGCCGCCGGCGTCGGCGGCGAAATCGAGGGTCGGCTGATCACTCATGGGAAAACTAGTCGGTCTCGGTCAAGGAAGGTGTCGGCACCGCGGCCACCTGCAGGGCAGGCATGTTGCCGCGGCCGGTGGCACCACCAGCCAGGTTCAGGCCGGGGCGCACAGGGGCCGGGCGCAGGGTGGGTGGCTTGAGTACCGCGTACAGCTGCAGCACGGTGCGCACGTAGTTCTGCGTTTCGCGATAAGGCGGAATGCGGTTGCCGGCGCGCTGCACCGCGCCCTCCCCCGCGTTGTAGGCTGCCAGCGCCAGCTCGGGCTGGCCGGGGAACAGCGCCAGCAGGTCGCGCAGGTAGCGCGCGCCGACGCGGATGTTGGTGCGCGGATCGGCCAATTTTTTCTCCACCGGTGTGCGCTCATCTGCGGCCACACCGTAGCGCTGGGCCGTGGCCGGCATGATCTGCATCAGGCCGACCGCGCCCTTGGGCGACACCGCCTGCGCATCAAAGCCCGACTCAGCCGCAATCAGCGCCTGCAGCAACTCGTAGTCGATACGATGTTCCTGCGCAGCCTGTCGCAACAGATGCTTGACCTGCTTGTAGCTGGGCGAGACCTCGAAGAAGGCGATCAGCTTGGGCGGCACCGTTGGCACCGCCACCGGACGCAAACGGCCCTGGGTCGGCGTGCTGTCGGCCGAACGAGAGAACAGCTCGTAGCGCGCGTCCAGCCGTTCGGCGGCGAAGTGCGCCACCCCCTTGTCGTCGATGTAACCCCAGATATCGGCATGCGCGGGGCGCTGCAAAAACAATAGCAGTCCACACGCCAGCAGCATGGCGGCAAGCCCGAAATGACGCCAAACTGGACGCTGAGCGTAAGGGCGGCGACGCATCAGATGTCCACCTCGACCGAGTCGCCGTGCAGCTCCATCAGTTCGCGCCGTGCCGCCGCCTCGCCCTTGCCCATGAGCTGGGTGATCAGGTTCTCGGTCTGCGGGAAATCGAGCTGGCCCAGCTGCACGCGCAGCAGGCGGCGCGTGTCCGGATTCAGCGTGGTTTCCCACAGCTGCTCGGCGTTCATCTCGCCCAGGCCCTTGAAGCGGCTGATCTGGCAGCGTTCGCGGGGCACGCCATCCTTGGCGCACTTGTCGAGGATGGCGGTGAGCTCGCCTTCATCCAGCGCGTAGGCCTTGGTGGCGGGCTTCTTGCCGCGCGCCGGCACGTCGACGCGGAACAGCGGCGGGCGCGCCACGTAGACATGGCCGGCCTCGATCAGCTTGGGGAAGTGGCGGAAGAACAGCGTGAGCAGCAGCACCTGGATGTGCGAGCCGTCGACGTCGGCATCGGACAGGATGCAGACCTTGCCGTAACGCAGGCCCGTCAGGTCCGGCGTGTCGTTCGGACCGTGCGGATCGACGCCGATGGCCACCGCAATGTCGTGGATCTCGGTGTTGGCGAACAGGCGGTCGCGTTCGACCTCCCAGGTGTTGAGCACCTTGCCGCGAAGCGGCAGGATGGCCTGGCATTCCTTGTCGCGCCCCATCTTGGCGCTGCCGCCGGCCGAGTCACCCTCGACCAGGAAGACCTCGTTGTGGCTGATGTCGCGGCTCTCGCAATCGGTCAGTTTGCCCGGCAGCACGGCCACGCCCGAGCCCTTGCGCTTCTCGACCTTCTGGCCGGCGCGCTGGCGCGTCTGTGCCGCCTTGATGGCCAGTTCGGCCAGCTTCTTGCCGTACTCGACGTGCTGGTTCAGCCACAGCTCCAGCGCCGGGCGCACGAAGCTCGACACCAGGCGCACCGCGTCGCGCGAGTTCAGGCGTTCCTTGATCTGGCCCTGGAACTGCGGATCGAGCACCTTGGCGCTCAGCACATACGAGGCGCGTGCAAACACGTCCTCCGGCAGCAGCTTGACGCCCTTGGGCAGCAGGCTGTGCAGTTCGATGAAACTCTTGACGGCATTGAACAGGCCGTCGCGCAGACCGCTGTCGTGCGTGCCGCCGGCGCTGGTGGGAATCAGGTTGACGTAGCTCTCGCGCACCGGCGATCCGTCTTCGGTAAAGGCCACGGCCCAGGCCGCGCCCTCGCCTTCGGCAAAGCTGTCGTTGCCGCCATCGGCATAACCCTCGCCGGCAAAAAGCGGAATCACCGGATCGGCGTTAAGCGTCTGCAGCAGGTAATCGCCCAGGCCGCCCTTGTACTGCCAGCTCTGCGTCTCTTTCGTCTTCTCATTGACCAGCGAGACGCTGACGCCCGGCATCAACACCGCCTTGCTGCGCAGCAGGTGGGTGAGCTCGCCGATCGGCAGGGCCGCCGACTCGAAGTACTTGGCATCAGGCCAGACACGCACCGTCGTACCCTGCTTGCGGTCACCCTCGCCGGCCGGTCGCGTCACCAGCGGCTGCGTGACATCGCCCCCCTCGAACACGATCTGCGCCACCTGGCCATCCCGGTAACTGGTGGCCTCCAGCCGCTTGGCCAGGGCGTTGGTCACGGATACGCCGACACCGTGCAGGCCGCCGGAGAAGCTGTAGGCGCCGCCTTTGCCCTTGTCGAACTTGCCGCCGGCATGCAGCCGGGTGAACACCAGTTCGATCACCGGCGCCTTTTCTTCCGGGTGCAGGCCGAAGGGGATGCCGCGACCGTCGTCCTCGACGCTGACCGAGCCGTCCGTGTGCAGCATGACCTTGATCTTCTTGCCAAAGCCGGCCAGCGCCTCGTCGGCCGCGTTGTCCAGCACTTCCTGGATGATGTGCAGCGGGTTGTCGGTGCGGGTGTACATGCCCGGGCGCTGCTTGACCGGCTCCAGTCCCTTGAGGACGCGGATGGAGCCTTCGGAATAGTCGGGGGTAGGTTTCAGAGCCATGGCGGGCAATTGT
>CALRMF020000232.1:0-4813 GCA_943369035.1 Curvibacter sp. AEP1-3 | reverse complement strand
CATGGCGCCCTGGATCCAGCGCGTGCTGGCGAAGGCCGACAGCGGCACTGACTGGCCGCGGCTGTTGAGCACATTGAGCTTGAGCAGGTCTTCCGGTTGCATGCGCGCCGGCGCATCCGCTTGCACGATCACGCGCTGCAGACGGCCGGCGTTGGGGAAGTCGTTGATGTAGCTCGAACCCAGCGCGGTAGAGATCACGCTGTTGATGGCGTCGAAGCCCACACCCAGCGCCTGGGCCTTGTCGCGGTCGATGTCCAGCTGCAGCTGCGGCGCGTCTTCCAGACCGTCCGGGCGCACCTGGGTGATGACCTTGCTCTGCGCCGCCATGCCCAGCAACTGGTTACGCGCTGCCAGCAGGGCGTCGTGGCCCAGGCCGGCACGGTCTTGCAGCCGGAAGCTGAAGCCGGAGGAGGAGCCGAGTTCCGGAATGGACGGCGGGCTCAAGGGGAAGATGAACGCATCGCGGATGCCCATGAGCGCACCGAACGCGCGCCCGGCCAGCGCCTGCGCCGAGCTGCCGGGTGCGTGGCGCTCGGACCAGTCCTTCAGCGTGACGAAGGCGAGCGCGGCGTTCTGGCCCTGGCCGGAGAAGCTGAAGCCCAGCACGCCGACCATGCTCTGCACCTCCGGTTGCTGGAGGATGAAGCCTTCGACCTGCTGCATCACGGCCAGTGTGCGCTCCTGCGTCGCGCCCGGCGGCAACTGCACGTTGACCAGCATGGTGCCCTGGTCTTCGTCCGGCAGGAAGGAGGTGGGCAGGCGCAGGTAGACAATACCCACGACGCCGAGGATGGCGGCGTACACCAGCAACGTACGGCCGGCACGCGGCAGCAGGCGGGCCACGAAACCTTCATAGCCCTTGGCGGTGCGCGCAAAGCCGCGGTTGAAGCGGCCGAAGAAGCCGGTCTTTTCGTGGTGGTGGCCGGCTTCCACCGGCTTGAGCAGCGTGGCGCACAGCGCCGGCGTGAGCGAGAGCGCGAAGAAGGCCGAGAAGGCGATCGACACGCCCATCACCGCCGCGAACTGGCGGTAGATGTTGCCCACCGAGCCACTGAAGAAGGCCAGCGGCACGAACACGGCGATCAGCACCACCGTCACGCCGACGATGGCGCCCGAAATCTGGCCCATGGCTTTGCGCGTGGCCTGGCGCGGCGGCAGGCCTTCCTCGCTCATGATGCGCTCGACGTTCTCCACCACCACGATGGCGTCGTCCACCACGATGCCGATGACCAGCACCATGCCGAACATGGTCAGCACGTTGATCGAGAAGCCCAGCGCCAGCAGGGTGGCGAACGTGCCCAGCAGCGCCACCGGCACCACGATGGTCGGGATCAGCGTGTAGCGCCAGTTCTGCAGGAACAGGAACATCACCAGGAACACCAGTGCCACCGCTTCGAACAGGGTCTGCGCCACCTGGGTGATGGAGATGCGCACGAAGCGCGAGCTGTCGTAGGGAATGTCCCACTTCATGCCCTGGGGAAAATACGCCTCCAGCTCCTGCAGCTTGGCACGCACCGCCTGGGCCGTGGCCAGCGCGTTGCCGCTGGGCGAGAGCTGCACGCCGATGCCGGTGGACGGTTTGCCGTTCAGGCGCGCGGAGGTGGCGTAGGCCTGGCCGCCGAGTTCGATGCGTGCCACATCCTTCAGTCGCACGCTCGAACCGTCGGCGTTGGCGCGCAGCACGATGCGGCCGAACTGCTCGACGTTGGAGAGCTGGCCGTTGACCACCACCGTGGCCGCGATGCCCTGGCCGGCCACATTGGGCAGTGCGCCGATCTCGCCCGAGGCCACCTGGGCGTTCTGCGCCCGGATGGCGTTGGTGACGTCGGCAGCCGACAGGTTGTAGCCCAGCAGCTTGGCCGGGTCGATCCAGATGCGCATGGCGCGCTCGGTACCGAACAGCTGAGCCTGGCCGACGCCCGGCACACGCTGGATTTCAGGCAGCACGTTGCGTGAGGCGTAGTCGCCCAGGGCCACCGGGTCCCAAGCCGGGTCGTCGGACGACAGGATGGTGAACAGCAGGAAGTTGCTGCGCGACTTGTCCACGCGCACGCCCTGCTGCGTCACCGCCGCCGGCAGGCGCGGCGTGGCGCGCGACAGGCGGTTCTGCACGTCCACCTGTGCCAGGTCGGCGTTGGTGCCGGGCTGGAAACTGATGGTGATCTGGCCGGTGCCGTTGGCTTGTGCCACCGACTCCATGTAGATCAGGCCGGGCGAGCCGTTCATCTCGCGCTCGATGATGGACAGCACGCTGTCTTCCAGCGTTTGTGCCGAAGCGCCCGGGTAGGTGGCCGTGACCACGATGGCCGGTGGCGCCACCGGCGGGTACTGGGCGATCGGCAGCTGGGTGATGGACACCAGGCCCAGCACCATCACGAACAGCGCGATCACCCACGCGAAGATGGGCCGCTCAATGAAGAATTTCGCCATGGCTCGGCCCTTTCAGCGTGCGGCCGAGGCCGGGGCGGCGGGCGCCGGGGCTGCCGCGGGAGCCGCCGCCGGCTTGCTGCCCGGTGCCTGCCACGGCACGGGCTTGACCGGCGCGTCGCCGCGCAGTTTCTGGAAACCGTCCACCATCACCTGCTCGCCGGCCTTCAGGCCGTCGAGGATGACCCACTGACCACCTTGCTGGTTGCCCACCTTGACCGGGCGTGGGCTGACCTTGCCGTCGGCGCCGACCACCATCACCGTGTCGCCCTGTGGCGAGCGGGTCACGGCCTGCTGGGGCAGCGTGATGGCGTTGCTGGCCTTGGCCTGCTCCAGCCGCACGCGCACGTACAGGCCGGGCAGCAACGTGCCACCCGGGTTGGGCACCTCGGCGCGCAGCGTGATCTGGCCGCTGGTGGCGTCCACCGTCAGGTCGGAGAACAGCAGCTTGCCGGACTGCGCGTACTCGCTGCCGTCCTCCAGCACGATGCGCACGCTGGCGGCGTCCGCGCCGGCACGCTTGAGTTGGCCGCGCTCCATGGCGCGGCGCAGCGCCATGACTTCGGCCGCCGATTGCGTGAAGTTGACGTACATTGGGTTGATCTGCTGCACCACCGCCAGCTGCGTCGCTTCGCCCTGGCCTACCAGCGCGCCCTCGGTCACCAGCGCGCGGCCTATGCGGCCCGAGATCGGCGCGGTGATGTGGGCGTAGCCCAGGTTGATGCGCGCGGTCTGCACATCGGCTTCGGCCACCTTCTGCGCGGCCACGGCATTGGCGTACTCCTGCTTGCTCACGGCATTGGCCTCGACCAGCGGTTTGTAGCGCTCGGCCAGCGCGGTGGTCTGTGCCAGGTTGGCTTCGGCGCGCGCCAGCGCGGCGGCATAGGGGGCCGGGTCGATCTGGAACAGCGGCTGGCCGGCCTGCACATCACTGCCTTCGCGGAACAGGCGCCGCTGCAGGATGCCGGCCGCTCGGGCACGCACCTGGGCCACACGCGAGGCTTCCAGCCGGCCCGGCAGTTCGCTTACCAGGCCGATGTCTCCCGGCGTGACCGTGACCACGCCGACCTCGGCCGGCGGCATGCCGCCGCCTGCGCTACCGCCGGGTGGGGAAGACGGGCCGCAGGCGGCCAGCAGCAGGCTGGCGCTGAGGCCCGCCGCCAAGGGGAGGTGCCGCAGGTGCAACAGGGGGGAGGCAGGCTTGATGCGGGTCAAGGCGGGCATGGCATTCCTTCGGATACGGGGTGAAATGGCAGGCGGCAAGCCGCTGTGAAACCATTTCTGGCTATGAAACTGGGTATTTGAGGGGAGGCAGTATACATACAATCGTGAATGTATGTATAGTGGAGTCATTAAACATACGTCGGAGGGTAATCACATGGTTCGTCGTTCCAAGGCGGATGCGCAGGCCACGCGCAACAGCCTGCTTGATGCTGCCGAACATCTGTTTCAGGAGCGTGGCGTGTCGCGAACCTCACTCAATGAGATTGCGGTCACCGCCGGCACCACGCGCGGCGCGATCTACTGGCACTTCAAGGACAAGGCTGACCTCTTCAACGCCATGATGGAGCGCGTGTCGCTGCCTTTGGAGGAGTCGCTGCAGTGCGCCGCCGCCGCCCACGCCCAGTGCCCGGTGGTGGAGTTGCGCCTGGCTATGCTGGAGGCGCTGCGCAAGACGGCCAACGACGCGCAGACACGGCGCGTGTTCGACATCGCCACACACAAGGTCGAGTACGTGGCAGAGCTGCTGGCCGTGAAGGAGCGTCACTTGCGGGTACGCAACGAGTGCTTGGCGCGCACCCGTCAGGCCATGCAGCGGGCGGCGGAGCTCAGTGGCCGGCCGCTGCCGGTGGACGTGGACAGCGCCGCGCTGGGACTGCACGTGATGATTGACGGCCTGATCCAGAACTGGCTGCTTGATCCGCAGGCCTTCGACCTGGTGGCCAGCGGCACCCAGGTCTTCGACACCTACCTGGCCGGCCTGGGCCTGCACCCGGTGCAGTTGCAGAGCAAAAAAGCCGCCTGACCTTGGTTGGGCGGTCGCAGATTGCTATTCATTCGACAGCGCCACCACGCGCAGCACAGCCTCACCATAAGCCTGCAGTTTCTTCTCACCGATGCCGCTGATGCCCTGCAGCTCAGCCAGCGTCTGCGGCCGGCGCTGCGCGATCTCGGCCAGCGTGGCGTCGTGGAAGATCACGTAGGCCGGCAGGTTGTGTTCGCGGGCGACTTCGGCGCGCCAGGCTTTCAGATTGATGAAATGCACTTGGGCATCGACGTCCAGCTTGACTGCGGCCGGCGCGGTGACCCCGGCGCGGCGCGCGCGCTTCGCAGGCGGCGCCGACACCGATTCACGCAGCTGCACCGTCACCTCGCCCTTGAGCAC
>CALRMF020000231.1:0-4843 GCA_943369035.1 Curvibacter sp. AEP1-3 | reverse complement strand
CTACGCCACGGTGAGCCAGGACTACGACAAGCTCAAGCATGTGCTGGACACCCTGACGCCCGGCCTGGTGTTCGCCGCCGACGGCGCCCGGTACGGCCGCGCCATCACGGCCACCGTCGGTGCTGACGTGGACGTGGTGCTGGCCCAGGGCACGGTGGAAGGCCGTGCCACCACCTCGTTCGAGCAGCTGCGTGCCACGGCCGCCACCGAGGCGGTCGACATCGCCATGCACGCGGTGCGGCCCGACACCATTGCCAAGTTCCTGTTCACCTCGGGCTCGACCAAGATGCCCAAGCCGGTGATCAACACCCATCGCATGTGGTGCGCCAACCTGCAGCAGATCACCCTGTCGTTGCCGGTGCTGGCCGAAGCGCCGCCGGTCTTCGTGGACTGGCTGCCCTGGAACCACACCTTTGGCGGCAACCACAACTTCGGCCTCACGCTCAAGCATGGCGGCACGCTCTACATCGACGACGGCAAGCCGACCGCGGCGCTGATCAATGAGACGCTGCGCAACCTGCGCGAGATCGCTCCCACGATCTACTTCAATGTGCCGACCGGTTTCGAAATGATCGCGCAGGCCATGAAGACGGACGAGGTGCTGCGTCGCACACTGCTGTCGCGCGTGCGCATGTTCTTCTACTCCGGCGCCGGCCTGTCGCAGCCCGTGTGGGACAGCCTGCACGCGACAGCAGAGGCCGAGATCGGCGAGCGCATCGTCATGGCCACCGGCCTGGGCATGACGGAGTCGGCCCCTTCGGCCATGTTCACCAATAGCGCCGACGTGAAGGCCGGTGATATCGGTGCACCGGTGCCGGGCATGACGCTCAAGCTGGTGGAGGTGGACGGCAAGACCGAGGTGCGCTACCGCGGCCCCAACGTGACGCCCGGCTACTGGCGCTCGGAGCAGGCCACGCGCGACGCCTTCGACGAGGAAGGCTTCCTTTGCACCGGCGACGCCGTGCAGTGGATCGACCCTGACAACATTCACCGCGGCCTGCGTTTCGACGGTCGCATCGCGGAAGACTTCAAGCTCGCCACCGGCACCTTCGTCAGCGTGGGGCCGATGCGCGCCAAGGTCATCGTCACCGGCGCCCCCTACGTGCAGGACGTGGTGCTGACCGGACTGAACATGAAGGAAGTCGGCGCGCTGATCTTCCCCTCGCCCGCTTGCCGCGAAGTCAGCGGCCTGGGGCCGAATGCCCCCTGGACCGATGTGCTGGCCAGCGAACCGGTGCGCAGCCGCATGCAGGCCGTGATCGACCAGCTGGCGCGCGAAGCCACCGGCAGCGCCAACCGCATCGCACGCTCCCTGCTGCTGGCCGAACCGCCGTCGATCGACAAGGGCGAGGTCACCGACAAGGGCTCGATCAACCAACGCGCCGTGCTCAAGCACCGTGACGCCCTGGTGCAGGCCCTGCACGACGGCAGCGCGCCCGGCATCATCCTGCCCCAAGCCTGAAGGAACAACATGAAGATCGAAGGACAAGCAGCACTCGTCACCGGCGGCGCCTCCGGCCTCGGCGAGGCCACCGCACGCGAACTGGCCCGTCTGGGCGCCAAGGTGGCGGTGCTCGACGTCAATGCCGCGCTGGCCGAGAAGGTGGCGTCCGAGATCGGCGGCGTAGCCTGCGTCTGCGACATCACCAGCACCGAGAGCGTGCTGACCGCCCTGGCCAAGGCCAGCAATGCACACGGCCCGGCGCGCATCCTGATGAACATTGCCGGCATTGGCACCGCCAAGCGCATCGTCGGCAAGGATGGCACGCCGGCACCGCTGGAGGATTTTGCCCGCGTCATCAACGTCAACCTGATCGGCAGCTACAACATCAGCCGCCTGTTCGCGGCCGAATGCGTCAAGCTGGCGCCGCTCGAAGACGGCGAGCGCGGCGTGATGATGTTCACCGCCTCGGTCGCCGCCTTCGACGGCCAGGTCGGCCAGCAGGCCTACAGTGCCTCCAAGGGCGGCCTGGTCGGCATGACGCTGCCGATGGCACGTGACCTGGCTCAGCATGGCATCCGCGTCTGCACCGTGGCGCCTGGCCTGTTCGCCACGCCCCTCATGAAGGAACTGCCCGAGGAGGTGCAGGCTTCGTTGGCAGCCTCCATTCCCTTCCCCAAGCGGCTGGGCCACCCCGAGGAGTTTGCCCAACTGGCCTGCCACATCGTGACCAATGGCCACCTCAACGGCGAGGTGATCCGTCTGGACGGTGCCCTGCGCATGGCGCCGCGCTGATTTTTTCCCTGTTCGCCAACCACCACCAAAAGGAGACAACCATGACAACACGTCGCACTTTCGTACAAGCCGCTGCCGGTGCTGCCGCACTCGGCGCACTGCACCCGTTCTCGGCCTTTGCCCAGGCCGTCGAGCAGGTGAAGATCCTCTACGGTTTCCCGCCCGGCAGCTCGGGCGACAGCGTGGCGCGCCGCGTTGGTGAAAAGCTGGCCGGCTCGGCCTACACCAAGAACGCCGCCGTGGTGGAAAACAAGCCGGGTGCCGGCGGCCGCATCGCCCTGGAACAACTCAAGTCCGCCCCGGCCGATGGTTCGGTGCTGGCCCTGGCCCCGGTGTCGGGCATCGCCAACTACCCCTACATCTATAGCAAGATGAACTACACCGCGCAGGATTTCGCCCCGGTCTCGATCGGTGCCGTCATGCTGCACGGTTTGGCCGTCGGCCCTCTGGTGCCGGCCAGCGTCAAGACGGTGAAGGACTTCCTCGCCTGGGCCAAGGCCAACCCGAAAGACGCCAGCTACGGCTCGCCCGGTGCCGGCTCCACCCCCCACTTCCTGGGCGCACTGCTGGGCATGAACAGCGGTGTCGAACTCAAGCACGTTCCCTACCGCGGATCGGTGCCGGGCGTGACCGACGTGGTGGGCGGCCAGATCGCCGCCATGGTCACGCCGCATGGCGACTTCATCCCGAACTTCAAGGCAGGCAAGCTGCGCATCCTGGCCACCTCCGGCCCGAAGCGTTCGCCCTACGTGCCGGAAGTGCCGACCTTTGCAGAAGCTGGTTTCCCGGAGTTGACCACCGAGGAATGGTTCGGTTTCTATGCCCCTGCCAAGACGCCCCGCAACGTGCTGCAGGCGGCCAACGCAGCCATCAACGCGGCACTGAAGGACAAGGCCGTGATGGACGCGCTGGCCGTGGTCGGCCTGATCCCGCGCGGCTCCACCATGGAGGAAATGGCCGCCTCGCAGGCTGCCGAGTCCAAGCACTGGGGCCCGCTGATCAAGAAGATCGGCTTCACCGCGGAGTCCTGATCGCACATGGACTACCTACCGCGTCTTGACGACATCCAGCACATCCTCACAGGGGTGCTGGACGCGCCGACGGAGTTGCAGGCGCTGCCGGCCTACGCCGAGGTCGATGGCGACCTCATGCAGCAGGTGCTAGAGGAGGCCGGCAAGTTCGTTGCCAGCGCCATTGCACCGCTGCAGCGCACGGGCGACGAGGTCGGCTGTCGTTTTGACGCGGGCCAGGTAACCACCCCGCCCGGCTTTCGGGACGCCTACCAGGCCTTCTGGCAGGCCGGCTGGCCCGCCCTGGCCTGCGCGCCCGAAGACGGCGGCCAGGGCCTGCCCGCCGTGCTGGAGGCCGTGCTCTACGAAATGATGAGCGCGGCCAACCATGGCTGGACCATGGCGCCCGGCCTGCTGCACGGCGCCTATGAGTGCATCAAGCACCACGCGTCCGACGAGCTGAAGGCGGCCTATCTGGAAAAAGTGGCCACCGGCGAGTGGCTGGCCACCATGTGCCTGACCGAGCCGCATGCGGGCAGCGACCTCGGACTGGTGCGCACCAAGGCTGTCGCCCACGCGGACGGCGGCTACCGCCTGAACGGCACCAAGATTTTCATTTCCGGCGGCGAGCACGACCTGACCGACAACATCGTGCACCTGGTGCTGGCGCGCCTGCCGGATGCCCCGGCCGGCCCCAAGGGCCTGTCGCTGTTCCTCGCGCCCAAGGTGCTGCCCGAGGGCCAGCGCAACGGCATCCACTGCGAACGCATCGAGGAGAAGATGGGCCTGCACGGCAGCCCCACCTGCGTGATGCGCTTCGACGACGCCACCGGCTGGCTGGTCGGTGAACCGAACCGCGGCCTGAATGCGATGTTCGTCATGATGAACGCGGCGCGCCTGCACGTCGGTCTGCAAGGCATCGGCCTGCTGGAGGCTGCCTGGCAGAAAGCCCATGCCTACGCCCAGGAGCGGCGCCAGATGCGCGCACCGGGCGCCAGCGGCACCAGCCTGATCGCGGAACACCCGGCGGTGCAGCGCCTGCTGGATGTCCAGCGTGCCTGGATCGACGGTGGCCGTGTGCTGGCTTACCACACGGCGATCGAGCTCGACCAACTCAAACATCATCCCGACGATGCACGGCGCGAGACCGCGCAACGCTGGTGCAGCCTGGTGACGCCGGTGCTCAAGGCCGCTTTCACGCACCAGGCCTTTCATGGCGCCAGCGACTGCCTGCAGGTGTTTGGCGGCCACGGCTATGTCCGCGAGTGGGGCATCGAGCAGATCGTGCGCGATGCCCGCGTCGCCATGATTTACGAGGGCACCAACGAGATCCAGGCCATCGACCTGCTGCTGCGCAAGGTGCTGCCCGATGGCGGCGCCAGCCTGAGCGACCTGCTGGACGAACTCGCCCGCGGTCTGGATGCCAACCTGCCGGCACAGGCCGCCACGCTGCGGCGCTTCGACGCCCTGCGCGGGCTGACGGCTCAGCTGGCGCAAGCCGGTGCCGCGCATGCCGAGCTGCCTTATTGGGTGGCCGACGATTTCCTGCGCGCCGTGGCGCTGGCTCTGCTGGGCTGGGCCTGGTGCCGCATCGAGC
>CALRMF020000230.1:0-4861 GCA_943369035.1 Curvibacter sp. AEP1-3 | reverse complement strand
CATCGGCCGGCACGTAACCCAACGCGTCCTGGATGGCGTGGAGGATGGGGAGCAGCGCCCCCGGCTGCTGGCGCTGGGCCTCCAGCACCTGCTGGACGGTGTGCCGGGCCTTGTCGGCCGTGCTTGTGGTCATGTCTACCTCGCTTGCTTCTTGGGTGCGCCGGGCGGGCGCCTCCTGTCCTGTCGTGCACGAAGTATCTCCCCGGCCATGGGCCAGGGTCAAATTGATTCAGGACATGCCGGGATTCAACGCGGAAATGAAGCCGTTTGCCGCCCCAGGCTTCCGGCGTCGGTGGCGCAACGGTATCGTCCATTGGTCATAGACGGGAGCTCGAACGCTCGCAAGGAAAGCTGTCTATCGACTAGTCCGGCCTAGCGTTGGCGCGGCGCCCGGACGGGCGGCGGCGTCTCCAGATGTCGTCCATATCCAGATGCGGCAATGAGGCATTTATCTTCTCGACTGCCTTCGTCGAGTATCGCTTCCAGTGCTGGGTTCCAATGTCGAACTCCTTGAAGTACTCGTCTGAATCTTGAAGCTTCAGTTCATGAACGACGGCAAGCGCCTTCGGAACTGAAAGGCCGACTTTCTCTGCGACCTGACTTAACCCGAGTGAGTAGTAGCCGAGTAGATCGATCTTGCGCACAGCCATGACGATTGCATCTGGGTTGCCTGCGGGGACAATCTGTACGGCTTCACCTTCCTTCTTCACCAGCCGAATGGATGCATTAACGCCTTCCCCTTCCGTGCTTACTTGCAGGGTTGCGACTCCAGGAAAGATCTCCTGCCAGCTATTGCCTTTCTGAACTTTCCGAGCAAGCGCATTTACTTCCAGATCGCTGGGTTGCGAGCGGACCCCCGCTAGAGAGGCTTCGATGATCGCCAACGACTTCAGCTTTGCCTTAGCATCCATCTGCGATCGGGAATACTTCCTAAGCTGATCGCAAATTGTCTTGAAGTCGGCCTCAATAAGTGAGTGAAGGTCCTTCGGTGGGCTGGCGGAGATCGGAAGTACGCGTTCAGGCATACGGTTGCTGAGCTTTTCCCCGAATACTCTTAAGAAAAGATCGCGAAACACAGTCACTCCCGCTTGACAGTGCAGGTACATCTCCTGCTCTGAGAGGTCGATGACATCGTGTTGCGCAGCGTCTCGCAAACTGTTGATGATCTGCAGCGTTAGCGCCTCCTCCTCGGACAGAAACTTGACATTGGCATCGTTGAGACATTTGCGGACGCATTTTGCGAAACCGATCGTCTCCTTCTCATAAGGCTCACGGATTTTTCCACCCTTGTGGAGAATGGCCGCCTTTAAGAACAGTTCAAAACTGCGATCCATCAAGATCAGCACGGCTTCTTTACGGCCGCGATCCCATGGTCGATTGAAGTGTTCCACAGAGATCAACAGCGAGTCCGTGGCTTTTTCGAGCAGCATCGCTGCCTGCTTATTCATGGCGAATCTCCCTCAAGACTGCATTGATCGTATGTGCAACAACCGGAGCGCCCAATGACTGATATAGGGCACTACAGATCATTGATCTGCCGAAGCCAAGTGAAAGCCCCAGCCCAGCGCATGCCCCTAGCCAGCGCCGCTCGATGGCGTCGCTAGTCAACTGCACACCATAGCGCGTCGGCATTCTGGCCTGCACTTCCCGGCAGCGCGGCCCTCAATCCCTCTGTTTCTTGTAGTTGTGCATGAACCGCCCAAACGCGCGGTCCTTCTTGCGCCGCTCCTGTTGCGACAGGTCGTGAAACTCCGATTCGTTGCGCAGCTTCTGGAAGTTGCGCAGGTGCGCGGCGCTGAGTTCACCGCTCTCAAGGGCGGCCTGCACCGCGCAGCCCGGCTCGCTGCCATGGGTGCAGTCGGTGTAGCGGCATTGGGCGGCCAGGGCATGGATATCAGCAAAGGTGTCGGCGATGCCTTCGCCGGCGCCCAGCAGGCCCAGCTCGCGCATGCCCGGCATGTCGATCAGCAGGGCGCCGTGCGGCAGCACGAGGAGATGACGCCGCGTGGTGGTATGGCGCCCTTCGCCCGTGTGGCTCACCTCCCCCGTGGCCAGCGTCTCGCCGCCAAGCAGGCGGTTGATGAGCGTGGTCTTGCCCACGCCGGATGAGCCGAGCAGACAGTAGGTCTGGCCGGGGGCCAGGTGCTGGCGCACTTCGTCCACGCCGGCACCGGTGACATTGCTGAGGCAGACGACGGGCACCTCCACGCCGATGCCGCGGATGGACTCGATCAGGCACTGCAGCTCTTGCGGGGTGACCAGATCGGTCTTGGTGAGCAGCACCACGGGGGCAATGCCGCCGTCGCGCACCATCACCAAGTAGCGCTCCAGCCGCGGGAGGTTGAAGTCGAAGTGGCAGGACTGCACGATGAAGGCCACGTCAATGTTGGCCGCAATCATCTGGAACTCCACGTCGCGGCCGGCGGTCTTGCGGCGCAGGAAGGTGCGACGCGGCAGCACGTGGTGGATGCTGGCCTGCGTGCCACCGTCGCGGACCTGCACGCACACCCAGTCACCCACGCAGGGCAGCTCGGCAGACGACTCAGCAAGGTGCAGGAACTTGCCGGTCAGCTCAGCCGGGATCTCCCCTTCTTCGCCACGCACCAGATAACGGCCACGGTCCACCGCGGTGACGCGGGCGGGGGCCAAGTCCGAGCCACAGAGTGCCGCGGCCTGCTGCGCCATCTCACCATCGAGTCCCAGTGTTTCAAGCTTCATGGCGCGAGTGTGGCACAGCCGCCGGCTGTCATGGCGCGGCTGTGATGACGTTTCAGATTGCCTGTGCGCGAATCACAAGCCCCGCGTGAAGCTGCCGCAGCCAAGCGCACGCGCCGCATCTCTGGTCGAACACTCCGGCAGATTCTTGAGCCGGGCGATATGCTTGAGCGGTTCATCTGCCGCATCCCCCCTTCCATGCCCCAAGACCCGCAAGCCGCCCCACTGCTGAAAGACCTGCTGAACGCGCAGGCGCTGGCCCGCATCGGCCGCGCGGCGGCGCAGGTGCACCCGGCGTTTGACCAGCGGGCCTATCTGGCCATGGCGTGCGAAGGGCTGGACGCGCTTTCCATCATGCAGCGCATGAGCCGGGCGGCGGACAGCCTGCGCGCGCACCTGCCGGCCGATTACCCGCGCGCGCTTAAGGCCGTGCGCCGCATGGCACCGCTGTTGCCCGGCGGTTTTGCCGACATGGTGTTGCCCGAGTTCGTGGGCCGGCACGGGCTGGATCACTTTGATCTTTCACTGGAGGCGCTGCGGGAGCTCACGCCCTACAGCAGCGCCGAGTTTGCGCTGCGCCCCTACATCGCGCACAACCCCGACGCGGTGCTGGCCCTGGCCGCCCGCTGGGCCGAAGACGACAACGAGCACGTGCGCCGCTTGGCCAGCGAAGGCACCCGCCCGCGCCTGCCCTGGGCGCGGCGGCTGCCCCTGCTGGTGGCCGAACCGCAGCGCACGCGGCCCATTCTGGACAAGCTGCAGGCGGACCCAAGCGACTACGTGCGCCGCTCGGTGGCCAACCACCTCAACGACATCAGCAAAGACCACCCCGAGTGGGTGCTGGACCTGCTGGCGGGTTGGCCCACGCAGCAGCCCGAGACGAAATGGATTGCCAAGCACGCGCTGCGCAACCTCATCAAGGCCGGCCACCCGCGTGCGCTCAAGCTGGTGGGCGCCACGCCGGGTGCAAAAGTGGCGCTGAAGTCGTTTGCCGTGGCCCCGGCCGCGCTGCGCCTGGGGCAAACGCTGCAGCTACGCGCCACCCTGGTCTCCACAGCCAAGCAGCCGCAGCAGCTGGTGGTGGACTACGCCATCCACTACGTGAAGAAAAACGGCGACAGCAGCCGCAAGGTCTTCAAGCTGCGCACGCTGAGCCTGGACGGCGGTGCCGAACTGGCGCTGGCCAAAGACCAGACGATCACCGACTTCACCACCCGCAAGCACTACGCGGGGCGGCACCAGGTGGAGCTGTTGGTGAACGGCGCCACCCTGGCGCAGGGGCATTTTGAGCTGAAGATGCGGCGATAGGGAGCGGCGCCGTCAGACGCCCTGCTTGACCCGCGCGCCCGGCGTGATGGTGGGCGGCGCCGCGTTCAGCGCCTCAATGGCAAACCCCGCCGCCTGCTTGTAGCGCGCCATGAACTCGTCGCGCTCGGCCTTGGGGATGACGTCGTCGATGTTGTCGAACACGCCGCCGCAGCGCTCTTCCACCACACCCAGGATGGCAAAGGGGCCGGCACCGCGGTTGCGCAGCACCAGGGCCGAGATGTCTTTGCACAGTTTCTGGTCGTAGGCCTGCAACGCCTGCGCGTTCACGCCGTGCTGCACCATGGCGGCGCCCAGCACGCGTGCATCCACTATGGCCTGGCTGGCGCCGGCCGAACCCACGGGGTACATCACGTGCGCGGCGTCGCCCAGCAGGGCCACGCGACCGTCCACCCAGGTGGGCACGGGGTCGCGGTCGATCATGGGGTACTCAAACACTTCACTCGCGCCGCGCAGCATGGCGGGCACGTCCAGCCAGTCGTAGTTCCAGCCTTCAAAGTGGTGGATGAACTCGTCCAGCTGCACACGGCGGTTCCAGTCGCCCTGCGTCCAGCCGCCCGAGTTGTCCACGGTGATCTCGGCGATCCAGTTCAACACGGACAGGCCGGTGGCCGGGTCCGGCGGGGTGAGCGGGTACACCACCACGCGGTGCCGCAGCGAGCCCACGCCCACAAAAGAGGCGCCGGTGCGCATGGCCTTGCCAGGCGTGGTGCCGCGCCACATGATGGCGCCGCCCCACTGGATGGGCGGCTGCGCGGGGTGCATCTGCGCACGCACGGCGGAGTGCAGGCCGTCAGCGGCAATGAGCAAGCGGCCTGGC
>CALRMF020000229.1:0-4864 GCA_943369035.1 Curvibacter sp. AEP1-3 | reverse complement strand
TCGCCCTGGACGGGCTGGCCAACGTGATGGGCCTGCTCCGGCCTGGATACCGCCACCACCCGGCCCTGCCGGTCGAACAGGAACAGGCAGGCGTAGACGGTGTAGAGGGAGTTGATGTAGGCCAGCACCGCATCCGCATCCGCGCAATGGTTCCGCCCGGCCAGCAAGGAGGCAACGAACTGCGGCGTGAGCGCCCACCAGCGGCAGTCATTGGCACGCTCGTACAGGTTGCGGTCCAGGATCTGCATGGCCAGCGAAGCGCGGTCCTGCATGTCGCGCAGCATGGACTCGATGACCACGTAGTTCAGGTCCTGCAGCGTACTGGTGAAGGCCTGCGCCGTCTTGTGCGCGGTGTTGCCGATCTCCGACAGCAGTGTGCGCGCAAACACGATGTCGCGCCCCTGCGCAGCAGCCCCCTCTGTGGCCAGCCGGTTGAGGTCGAGCAGGCCGTTCCAGACCGAACGCTCCAGCGCCGACTGGATGACCGCCGCATGGCGCGGAATGTCGCGCAGCTTGTCTTCCAGCAGGTCGGTGCTGTGCACCGCCTCCTGCATCAGGGGGGAGTTGGTGTGCTCGTCATCGTCATGGAAGGCCATGTCCAGCGGAATCATGGCCAGCCCGCGCCAGCCAGGGCCGGCATAGCCCTGGAAGACGTGGCCGTCACGCACCACCAGCAGGTACTCCCGGCCCAGGTAGCGCACCAGGCGCGCGCCTGTCTGATCGGCCTGCGGCAGGACCCAGCCCCGCGGCAGCTGCAACGCATCGCTGCTGCCAATCACGCGGCCCAGCGCATCGGCAATCGCCAGCACCGTGCCGTGGCCCTGCTCGTCACCCCCCTGCAGGGCGTTGAAGATCGCCGGCATCTCGTCGGCCAGGCTGAACTGCAGGCACAGGACACCGAGCAGGGTGGCCCCGGCCATGACGCGATGGGCGTAGACCAGGGTCGGCATCTGTGTGAGCGCCGGGTCGGCACAGAACTGGTGGACGGCGTAGTGCTCCACATAGGGGCAGTCACTGGCCTGCACAGCCTTCAGGAAAGCCATGTCCTGCGGGCTGGTGGCCGGGACGCCGCCGTCGCGCGCCAGCAGACTGGCGCACAGCCGGCCCTCGGCATCGAAGAGCAGGATGTCGTCGTAGACCGAGTACTTGAGCGCGTACTCGCGCAGCCGCGCCTGCACCGCCTCACGCGTCAGGGCATTGCCCGGCGTCAGGGCCTCGACCAGCACGGCGTCGGTCGCCAGAAAACCGATGTCAGCCGTGCGCTCGAACAGGTTGCGCACCAGGATGTCGATGCCGGTCTGCGCCTTGGCGCCCAGATGCTCCAGCACATTGCGCACGCTGGCGGCTTCCAGCCCGGCCATCATTTCGCTGGACAGCGCCGCAAAGTCACGGCGCGCGCGACCGAGGTCGCCGCCGGAAGAGGCCTCGGACGACAAGGTGGACAGGGAGGACAGCAGCGCCAGGCTGTCCCACGACGCCTCCACCCGCTGCAACTCCTGACGCCGCAGCTGCACGCGCGGCATGTAGCGGAGCAGACGCCCCGACTTGGAAGAAAAAAGGTCACCCATTCACACAACAAGCCATTGCTTGCCTCCTGCTGCCAGTGGAACTGGCAGCCGATGCACGCAAGTTGTGCGCCAGCTCGCACCGGCACCGCCGGACGCTGCCTGAGGTGATCAGGAGGGCAGGGAAGCGCACCAAAACGGGCCCGCCCCTCGCATCAGCGAAGGGGCGGCACCCCGCAACGGTGCGGGCGCCCCAGTTTGGGCGCAGGCGGAGGTGGGCAGAACGTCAGATGCGCCCGGGACAGCGCTACCGACGACGGGTGGGACGCCGGCCCGCTCAGGCGGTGGCGCGCTTGAGGCGGATCTCTTCGAGCCGGAAGCCGCCCACCGGCACGGTCTTGGCCGAGTTCAGCTCGCGCTTGAAGCCGGCCAGTTCATGGAAGCGCAGGGCGCGCTCGTTGCCCAGCGGCAGCCAGACCGTGACCTGGGTGCAGCCTTCTTCCGCCAGCCCTTCGCGGGCGGCATCCCACAACGCCAGGCCCACGCCCTTGTCCCAGTGCGCGGGCTGCACGTAGATGGCCCAGATCTCGCCCACCGTGGGCTTGGTACCCTGGTCGCGCGAGCGGTCGTAGCCGACGAAGCCGATGATCTTGTTGTTCTCGTCCACGGCCACCTGCACCTGCGGCTCGCCGTACTCGATGGCTTCGCGCCAGAAAGCGAGACGGGCCTCGGCCCCCTGGGGCTTGAAGAACTCGGCGGGCACCAGATCGCGGTAGATGGTTTCGCTGGTGCTGGCGTGGATGGTGGCGATGGCCTTGGCGTCGCGCAGCGTGGCGGGACGGATGGTGAAGCTGGACATGGAGAACTGACTCTGGAAAAACCGTGCGGCCAAGGTCGCCGCAAAAGACAAGCGGGCGATAATAGCGCACGCGATGCCCCCACCCCCATGACGAACGACACGTCCCAGAAATCCCTCTCCCAGCTGGTCGAGGAACTGCGCAGCTACCAGGCCGAGCTGGAGGCACAGAACGAGGCGCTGCGCTACAGCCGCATCGCCGCCGAGGGGGCCTCGGAGCGCTTCGAATCGCTGTTCTCCAATGTCCCGCTGGCACTGATGGTGGTGGATGAGCTGGGCATGGTGCTGCAGAGCAACGCGATGGCGCTGCAACTGTTCCGGCCACGTGAATTCGATCCGCCGCTGAACTTCCTGCTCCCGCTGGTGGACGAGGTACACCTGGAGCGCGTCGGCCGCTGCTTCGACGCGGCACGCCGCGACGGCCGCGGCGAGGTGACCGAGGTGGTGTTCCTGCGCGGCTCCGAAGGCACCATGACAGGCGACCTGCACATGGCCCGCATCGAGTACTCGCAGGACGACACCATGGCGCACTTCATCTGCGCCGTGATCGACCAGGGACCGCTGCTGGCCGAACGCCACGCGCTGCAGGACAGCGCCGAGGCGCTGCGTCAGCGCAACGAGGAGTTGCGCCTGAGCGAGAACCGCATGGCGGCCATCATCAACTCCTCGCTCGACGCCATCGTCTGCGTCGACGCCGACCAACGCATCTCGGTCTTCAACCCGGCCGCCGCAGCGCTGTTCCAGTGTCCGGCCGAGCAGGCGCTGGGCACCTCGCTGGCACGCTTCCTGCCCGAGGCCCTGCCGGCGATTGCCGCCACCGAAGCCGCCACACACGCCTCGCTGGGCGAACTGACGGGCCAGACCGCCGCCGGCACGCCGCTGGCGCTGGAGGTCAGCGTCTCGTGCGAGCGCCATCCGCAGGGCAACATCACCACCGTCTTTGCGCGCGACCTGACCGGCCGCAAGGCGATGGAGGCGCAGCTGCGCGAGTCGCACAAGATGCAGGCCGTGGGCACCATGGCCGGCGGCATTGCGCACGACTTCAACAACATCCTGAGCGCCATCCTCGGCAACGTGGAACTGGCCAAGCAGGATGCCGGCGCCGACTCGCCAGCGCTGGTCAGCCTGGGTGAGATCGAGAAGGCCGGCCGGCGCGCCCGCGACCTGGTGCGCCAGATCCTGACCTTCAGCCGCAACGAGACCCCCACCCGCCAGCCGGTGCAACTGGCCGAGCTGGTGCAGGAGTCCAAGCGCCTGCTGAAGGTGACGCTGCCACCCCACATCAAATTGCTCACGCAGATCGACACCACGGCGCCGACCGTGCTGGCCGACGCCACGCAGGTCGGTCAGGCCCTGGTCAACCTGGGCACCAACGCCATCCACGCCATCGGCAGTGAGCGCGGCACGGTGCGCATCGAACTGGGCCAGGCCGAACTCGATGCCACCCGGGCCGAGGCGCTGGGCCTGACCGCCGGCCTGTATGCCACGGTCACGGTGCGCGACACCGGCAGCGGGATGTCGCCCGAGACGCTGCAGCGCATCTTCGAGCCCTTCTACACCACCAAGGAGGTCGGCCGGGGCACCGGCCTGGGACTTGCCGTGGTGCACGGCGTGATGCGCACCCACATGGGCATGGTCGACGTGCAGAGCACACCCGGTGTGGGCAGCGCCTTCACGCTCTATTTCCCGGCCCTCACCGAGGAGGTGACGCCGCCGCCGACGCCCGAGCCGCCCAAGGCACGCCGCCAGAAGAGCAGTGCTGGCGGCCGCGTGATGTACGTCGACGACGACCAGGCGCTGGTGTTCCTGGTACAACGCGTGCTGACGCGCCAGGGCCTGCAGGTTCGTACCTTCCATGACCCGCAGCAGGCGCTGGCCGCGCTGCGTGACGACCCGCTTGGCGTCGACCTGCTGGTGACCGACTACAACATGCCGGGCTTCAGCGGCGTCGACCTGCTGCGCGAGGTACGCGCCATCCGCCCCGAGCTGCCGGTGGCGCTGGCCTCGGGCTACGTCACACCCGAGATTGAACAGAGCGCGCGCGAAGCCGGCGCCCGCGCCCTGATCCACAAGCCCAACGACGTCGACGAGCTGTGCGACACGGTGCAGCAGCTGCTGCGCGGCGCCCCCACCAACCCGACGCCCCAATGAGCCTGGAAGGCATCGCGCTGCTGCATGCCGACGAAGCCCTGCTGGCGCTGGACAAGCCGGCCGGCCTGCTGTCGGTGCCCGGGCGCGGCGCGGACAAACAGGACTGCCTGAGCGCACGGGTGCAGCGCTTCTACCCCGATGCGCTGATCGTGCACCGGCTCGACATGGCCACCTCCGGTCTGCTGCTGATGGCACGCGGCGCCGACATGCAGCGGCGCCTGAGCATGGCCTTTGAGGCGCGCGCGGTGCACAAGCGCTACGTGGCGGTGGTGGCCGGCCATGTGCCTGGTCCCGGGGCCGACGGCTGGGGCGAGATCGACCTGCCGCTGCTGACCGACTGGCCCAACCGCCC
>CALRMF020000228.1:0-4873 GCA_943369035.1 Curvibacter sp. AEP1-3 | reverse complement strand
CGGCACGCTGGTGGTGACGTCGGGTGGCAGCATGGCGAGTTCCCGCATCTGGCATGTGTGCGACGGCCAGCAGCAGATGGAACGGGTGGAGTCGCTCTCGGGTGCACCGCGTTCCACCTTCCGCCGCAACGACGAGGTCATCACCTTCTCGCCGCAGACCAAGGTCGCGGTGGCGGAGAAGCGCGAGTCGCTAGGCCTGTTCCCGAACCTGCTGAAGGCGCCCGACAGTGCCATCGACCAGTTCTACAGCGCGCGCGCCCATGGCAGCGAGCGGGTCGCCGGCCTGGAAGCCGATCTGGTTCAGTTGAACCCGAAGGACGCGCTGCGCTTTGGCTACCGCATCTGGAGCGAGAAGAAGACCGGGCTGGTGGTCAAGCTGCAGACGCTGGATGCGGAGGGGCGTGTGCTGGAGCAGGTGGCCTTTTCCGAACTGCAGCTGGACGCCCCGGTCAGCATGGACAAGCTGACGCAGATGATGCGCAACACCGAAGGCTACAAGCTGGAAAAGACCGAGCTGGTCAAGACCAGCGCGGCGGCCGAAGGCTGGCAGCTGAAGAACCCGGTGCCCGGCTTCAAGCCCATGAGCTGCCATCGCCGGCCGGCCGGTGCGGCGCCCGCATCTGACACGCTGGTGCAGTGGGTCTTCTCGGACGGGCTGGCCTCGGTGTCCCTGTTCATCGAGCCCTTCGATCGCCGTCGCCATGGCACCGAGGGCACGATGGCGATGGGCGCCACCCATACGCTGGTGCGGCGCATTGCCGAGCGGCCGGGCCAGGATGGTGGCTGGTGGCTGACGGCGGTGGGCGAGGTGCCGGCGGGCACGCTGCAGGCCTTTGCCCAGGCCCTTGAGCGCAGGAAATGACGCCCCATCTGCGGGCTGCATGAAGATGGTTTTTACTGAGAGGTCGATGATGCGAGAGATCGATAGCCTGAAACGACGTTCCGGCTGCTGGCTGCTGGCGGTGCTGACGGTGACCGCGGCCACGGCCCTGCCGCTGCAGGCCGCCACGGCGCAGACGCGCACCCTGCCGGACTTCACCGATCTGGTGGAGCAGGTGGGCCCGTCCGTGGTCAACATTCGCACCATCGAGCGCGTCACGGTGCGGCCGAGCAACGGCGGCGGTGTGGACGAGGACATGCTGGAGTTCTTCCGCCGCTTCGGCCTGCCCATGCCCAACGTGCCGCGCCAGCAGGGGCCACGGGGCAATGCACCGCAGCAGGAAGAGCAGCCGCGTGGTGTCGGCTCCGGCTTCATCCTGTCGGCGGACGGCTTCATCATGACCAACGCCCATGTGGTGGACGGCGCCGACGAGGTGCTGGTCACGCTGACCGACAAGCGCGAGTTCAAGGCGCGTCTGGTGGGCGCGGACAAGCGCACCGATGTGGCGGTGGTGAAGATCGAGGCCAGCGGCCTGCCGGCGGTGAAGATCGGTGACGTCAATCGCCTGAAGGTCGGCGAGTGGGTGATGGCCATCGGCTCCCCGTTCGGGCTGGAGAACTCGGTGACGGCCGGCATTGTCAGCGCCAAGCAGCGTGACACCGGCGACTACCTGCCCTTCATCCAGACCGACGTGGCCATCAACCCGGGCAACTCCGGCGGCCCGCTGATCAACATGCGCGGCGAGGTGGTGGGCATCAACAGCCAGATCTACTCGCGTTCCGGCGGCTACATGGGCATTGCCTTTGCCATTCCGATCGACGAAGCCATGCGCGTGAGCGAGCAACTGCGCGCCACTGGCCGGGTGACGCGCGGACGCATTGGCGTGCAGATCGACCAGGTCAGCAAGGACGTGGCCGAGGCCATCGGCCTGGGCAAGCCGCAGGGCGCGCTGGTGCGTGGCGTGGAGCCGGGCTCGCCGGCCGAGAAGGCGGGCGTGGAGGCGGGCGACATCATCATCCGCTTCGACGGCAAGGCCATCGAGAAGTCGACCGACCTGCCGCGCCTGGTGGGCAACACCAAGCCGGGCACGCGCAGCACGCTCACAGTGTTCCGCCGCGGCAGCGCCAAGGAGTTGAGCATCACCATTGGTGAGGTGGAGGCCGAGAAGCCGGCGCGCGCCCAGCGTGAGGACAAACCGCGCCCCAGCGGCGCGGCACAGGGTCTGGGCTTGATGGTGAGCGACCTGACCGACGCGCAGAAGAAGGAACTCAAGCTCAAGGGCGGTGTGCTGGTGAACGCCGCGACCGAGGCGGCGGCCCGCGCCGGCCTGCGCGAGGGCGACGTCATTCTGGCGCTGGCCAACGTCGAGGTGGCCAATGTGCGCGACTTCGAAGCGGTGCTGGGGCGGCTGGAGAAGAACAAGCCGGTGCAGGTGCTGTTCCGTCGTGGTGACTGGGCGCAGTACGCGGTGATCCGCCCGGCCCGCTGAGCGTTGCTGCCGGACCTCAAAACCCCCAACCCCAAGTCAGGTTTGGGGGTTTTGTTCGGTTGGAGACCAGCGAAAAAAAATTTTGAAAATTTTTTCTTGACGATCTCTGATCTGAAAATTGTTGGTGAATGCTAACTTTTTAAAACTTAACTAACTAAAATGGTTAGAATGGAGTCTTCTGATCGTTGAATACTGGCATATAAAAAAGCCTGAAGTCCACGATACGAGATGGCGTCACGACGGCTTGGGACGATCCACAGATCACCCACAAGTTGTCCAGAAGATGCTCATTCAAATATGTTGATAAGTTGTGTATAAATGGCTTGTTGCCGCGCTGCAACGACCCTTGGCGACTGGTTTTTCGACTGTACGGAGCAGGCTTTTTGCCTACAATGAAGCTCCAACTATCGCAGTTGCCATAGATTGTTGGTTCAGGGCGCGTCTCAATCCGACGCGCCCTTTTTTCTTTTCTGCGCCGTTTTAATTCAATCACTTAAGCGTTTCCGTTGATGAAGCACATCAGAAATTTTTCGATCATTGCGCACATTGATCATGGCAAATCGACGCTGGCCGATCGTCTGATCCAGCGTTGCGGCGGACTCGAGGAACGCGAGATGGAAGCGCAGGTGCTCGACTCGATGGACATCGAGAAAGAGCGTGGGATAACCATCAAGGCGCAGACCGCTGCGCTGCAATACAAGGCCCGCGACGGCCAGGTCTATAACCTCAATCTGATCGACACACCCGGCCACGTGGACTTCTCATACGAAGTGAGCCGTTCGCTCTCCGCCTGCGAAGGTGCACTGCTGGTGGTCGATGCCTCCCAGGGTGTTGAAGCGCAGACGGTGGCCAACTGTTACACCGCGCTCGACCTCGGCGTGGAAGTGGTGCCGGTGCTCAACAAGATGGACCTGCCGCAGGCCGACCCGGACCGTGCCAAGGAAGAGATCGAGGACGTGATCGGCATCGATGCGACCGACGCGATTCCCTGCTCGGCCAAGACCGGCCTGGGCGTGGATGACATCCTGGAAGCGATCGTGGCCAAGATCCCGGCGCCCAAGGGCAATCCGGATGCACCGCTGCGCGCCATGATCATCGACAGCTGGTTCGACAGCTACGTCGGCGTGGTGATGCTGGTGCGCGTGGTCGATGGCCGGCTGCAGAAGAACGAGCGCATCAAGCTGATGGCCACCAACGCTGCCTACGAGGCCGGCAGCCTGGGCGTGTTCACGCCGGCCAATCAGCCGCGCGACAGCCTGGAAGCGGGCGAGGTGGGCTACATCATCGCCGGCATCAAGGAGCTGACCGCCGCCAAGGTGGGCGACACCGTGACGCTGGAGAAGAAGCTGCCGAACAACCTGGGGCCTGCTACCGAGGCGCTGCCGGGCTTCAAGGAAATCCAGCCGCAGGTGTTCGCCGGCCTGTACCCGACCGAGGCCAACCAGTACGACGCGCTGCGCGACAGCCTGGAAAAGCTCAAGCTCAACGACGCCTCGCTGCACTTCGAGCCCGAGGTATCGCAGGCGCTGGGCTTCGGCTTCCGCTGCGGCTTTCTCGGCCTGCTGCACATGGAGATCGTGCAGGAGCGACTGGAGCGCGAATTCGACCAGGACCTGATCACCACCGCGCCCAGCGTGGTCTACCAGGTGCTCAGGGGCGACGGCGAGGTGGTGATGGTGGAAAACCCCTCCAAGATGCCGGACCAGGCCAAGATCCAGGAGATCCGCGAGCCCATCGTCACGGTGCACCTGTACATGCCGCAGGAGTACGTGGGGGCGGTCATGACGCTGGCCAACCAGAAGCGCGGCGTGCAGCTCAACATGGCCTACCACGGCCGCCAGGTCATGCTGACCTACGAGCTGCCGCTGGGTGAGATCGTGCTCGACTTCTTCGACAAGCTGAAGTCGGTCAGCCGGGGCTATGCTTCCATGGACTACGAGTTCAAGGAATACCGGCCGTCCGACGTGGTGAAGGTCGACATCCTGCTCAACGGCGAGAAGGTCGATGCCCTGTCCATCATCGTGCACCGCACCCAGGCGGCCTACCGCGGCCGCGCGGTGGCGGCCAAGATGCGCGAGATCATCAGCCGCCAGCAGTTCGACGTGGCGATCCAGGCCGCCATCGGCGCCAACATCATCGCGCGCGAGAACATCAAGGCGTTGCGCAAGAACGTGCTGGCAAAATGCTACGGCGGTGACATCACCCGCAAGCGCAAGCTCCTCGAGAAACAGAAAGCAGGCAAGAAACGCATGAAGCAGATCGGTTCGGTCGAGGTGCCGCAGGAAGCCTTCCTCGCCATCCTGCAGGTGGAGGAATGATGCAAGTTCTCACCGCCCTGATCCTGGCTGCCTTTGTCGGCTACGCCGGTTCCTGGTACTTCGGCGTCATCGAAGGCAACTTTGCGCTGCTGCTGTTCATGGCCACCGTGGTCACCGGCGTCTATTGGCTGGCCGAGCGCTTCTATTTCCTGCCGCAGCGCCAGGCGGCCGCGGCCAAGCTGGCCG
>CALRMF020000227.1:0-4890 GCA_943369035.1 Curvibacter sp. AEP1-3 | reverse complement strand
AAGTCGGCAACCGCTTCATGTCGGTGAATTTCATGGACTGCCGCAGACCTCCTCCCATGGAATAGAAAACCTTGGTGGTGTCGTACGCTCGATAGAGGTAATTCAAGTAGTCCGCCAGCGCCCCTTGGGGCCGAATCGCAAGGTAGGCTGAGGTAATGATCCCCCGCTCTCGAACGATCGCCGACCGCAAACTTCGCTTGTCGTTTTGAAGATCAGTCAGTCGAAAGACGATGTCGTCCTCTCGCACGATCTGATAGGTCTCAAAGGACTCTGGCAGAAGCCCGTCGTTGGCATCAATATCCTTCTTTACGATGCGCCCATAGCTCAGTGAGAGCAGGTTGTCTTCTTGCATTCCTTCGTTGGACTCATCGCACTCAGCCGCAACGGAGAAGAGCGGCGTCACCTCCCAGTGTGCTGGCACCTTCCCCAACCAGGCCACGCCGCTATCCTTGTAGGTCGGATACCCAGGAAAACTCATGCAGAAAGCCCTTTGATCATCTCAAGAATGCGGTCAGTTGTCTGCTTGAGCTCGGCGTCGATCTCGGCCAGCGGGCGCGGCGGAGTGAAGACGTAGAAGTGCCGGTTGAACGGGATCTCGTAGCCCACCTTGGTCTTCTCGTGGTCGATCCAGGCGTCGGGCGCATGGGGTAGCACCTCGCGCTTGAAATACTCCTCTACGTCCTCGATTAGCGGCACGTTCTCGGTATCGCGCAGGGCGCTGTCGGGCTGGGGCTTGCCCTTCTGCTTACCCTTTTCACCCAGCACCACCTTTCCCGCCGCATCGCGCAGTGGGCGCTCCACGGTGATAGTGCGGTAGCCAAACTCCTCGTTGCTGAAGATGCGGCTGATGGGCTTGCCGTCCAGCCCCGCCTCCACGAAGTCGCCGAACAGCCGGGTGATCTGGTCGATGTGCGCGTCGCTGAGCTCCTTGCGCTTGGACCCCAGGCTCTTGCGCATCTTCTGCCACATGCCGCTGGCGTCGATCAACTGCACCCTGCCCTTGCGCGCAGCAGGCTTGCGGTTGCTGATGACCCAGACGTAGGTGCTGATGCCGGTGTTGTAGAACATATCCGTGGGCAGGCCGACGATGGCCTCCAGCAGATCGTTCTCCAGGACGTAGCGTCGGATCTCGCTCTCGCCGCTGCCGGCACCGCCGGTAAACAACGGGGAGCCGTTGAGCACAATGCCAAAGCGGCTGCCGCCCTCGGCGGCTGGGCGCATCTTGCTGATCAGGTGCAGCAGGAAGAGCATGGAGCCGTCTGAAACTCTCGGCAGGCCAGGGCCGAAGCGGCCGTTGTAGCCCTGCTGCTCGTGCTCCTTGCGCACCTCTTTTTCGACCTTTTTCCACTCCACGCCGAACGGCGGGTTGGACAGCATGTAGTCGAACTTTTTGTGCGCGTGGCCGTCTTCGCTCAGGGTATTGCCGAACGTGATGTTGGCCACATCCTGGCCCTTGATCAGCATGTCGGCCTTGCAGATGGCGTGGGACTCGGGGTTGAGCTCCTGGCCAAAGACCGTCAGGCGCGCCTGGGGGTTGTGCTCGGCCAGATATTCCCCGGCCACGCTGAGCATGCCGCCGGTGCCGGCCGTGGGGTCGTAAATGGTGCGCACCACGCCGGGCTTGCTGAGCACGTCGTCATCCTCGATGAAGATGAGGTTGACCATGAGGCGGATGACCTCGCGCGGGGTGAAGTGCTCACCCGCGGTTTCGTTGCTGAGTTCGGCGAACTTGCGGATCAGTTCCTCGAACACCAGCCCCATCTGCATGTTGCTGACCTTGTCCGGGTGCAGGTCGATCTGGGCAAACTTCTCGGTCACCTGGTACAGCAGGCCAGCCTTGGTGAGCCGCTCCACCTGGGCCTGAAACTCAAAGTGTTCAAAGATGTCGCGCACCGCAGCCGAGAAGCCCTGGATGTAAGAGTAGAGGTTCTGGGCGATGTGATCCGGGTCACCCACCAGCTTCTTCATGTCTAGCGGGGAGGTGTTGTAGAAGCTCTGACCGGACTTGCGCAGCAAGAAGGGCTCGGGGTTCACACCGGCCTTGGTCTTGTCGGCCAGCTCGGCCAGCACGGCCGGCTTGGTGGCCTCCAGGACGCAGTCCAGGCGGCGCAGTACGGTGAAGGGCAGGATGACCTTGCCGTAATCGGATTGTTTGTAGTCACCACGCAGCAGGTCGGCGACGGACCAGATAAAGGCGGAAAGGGTTTGTTGGTTCATTGGATCTAATTCGTGTGCTGAGGCACCGTTCTCTGGGACGAGCTGGCGGGCAGCCTGCTGGAGCGGAGTCTAGGGTCATCCGGCCGGTTAGTTTGCCGTCGCCCGCCCGCCGAGTGCTCCCCATCTTTTGGGCCACCGTGCCTATCAGCCAGCACCACCCGCAAGACGAACTCTGTCGCTTCCAGATCGTGTTGGTTGTGTTTCACAATGGCAACCCAGGCGGCGCGGGCCCTTGGTGTCAGCGCAGGGTAGCTGCGGCCTTCTTCGAGTTGCTTGCGCAGCAGGATCAGACCTTCACCGACAATGCCGAGACCGTACCGTTCTGGCACGGCAAACCCTACAAGCTCTGAGAAATATGCCAGGGTTGCCGACTGGTCCAGCGGGCCGATGGTGGTGCGATGCCAGGGGCGGACAGTTCGGATAGCGTTTCGGTAGCGTGCCAGCAGGCGTTCGTACCAGCTAGGGTCAAGCACGGCGCGCATGACACCGAGATCATGCTCACTCCAACTGACCAGCAGCCGGTCTTCCCGCTCTGCCAATTCGATGAGTTGTCGGGCCAGTTGGGCGTGATCCTGCAACACGACGCACTTGGCCCGGTAGCGATCAGCGCAGGTGGCAAAAGCTGCCTCAACGATCGCCGCATGATTCCCACCGTCTATACGCCACCCCAACAATGTTGGCGGACGTTTGGTGTTCCCCTCGTAATCAAAGAAGATCGCGCGCTCGATATCTGTCACGCCGAGCCTACGCCTCGTATCTTTCAAAGCCCCAGCTCCCGCTTGTCTTTTGTTTCGAGCAGGCAGTCTAACGCTTCAAGCAGGGGCTGAAACCTCTGATTTCCACTAACGCGGTCTCGTAGCAACGCATGCACGGCGCGCAAGGCATTCAGCTCTTGCACCCGGATGGCGGCAGGGTCAGTTCGCTGCTCTAGCTTGGAGAGTTGCAGCGCCTGCTCAATTAGCGCATTGATGGCGAAATATCTTGTATTCATGTGGACTCCTTGGTTGGCGCAGCGATCTGCCGCGCTCTTTTTTCATGAAGCAGCATTTCGCCCGACACGTCAAATCGCCCACTGGCTGCATCCTCCCATACCTACGGTATGGAATATCTGAGTACGCCACGGGGTGATTGCTTTAGGCTGCTGAGGCCAATCCGTTCGCCCCCCGCACGCGGAGAGACTCCACCACTGGAGTCCTCAAGGCCCCAGGGGGGACTGGCGTGGGCAGGCCCCCCTCCCTCACTGGCGCGCATGCCGACAAACTTGACGCAGTGACAAGAACGCGTATGGGATTCGCAGGAGTTTGTAGGCACCCAGAAACGGTGACCGAACGGTGACCAGCGCACTACAGGAGACCGAAAAACACGAAAGGGTTAGTAGCCGCTAAGCCACTAACCCTTGTGAATACTGGTCGGTGTGAAAGGATTCGAACCTTCGACCCCTTGCACCCCATGCAAGTGCGCTACCAGGCTGCGCCACACACCGATCGAGCCCCGCATTATAGCGTGCGAAGCGGTCGGTTTCAGTACGGGGCTGAAAGTAAATCGCGGATCTCGAACAACTCGCGACGCACCTGCAGCAGCCTGTCGGCTGCCGACGCGGCGGGGTCATCCGGCTGGCTGTCGACGAAGTCGTCCATGTCGGCCTCGTTCATCTCCAGCACGTCCACACCGTCAAGCATGACTTCGCCGTTGCGCTTGCGGTCGCGCTCGGCCTGCAGCAGCTCCTGCATCTTGTTGCGCGCGCCACTGATGGTGAAGCCCTGGTCGTAGAGCAGGTCGCGGATGCGGCGGATCATCAGCACCTCGTGGTGCTGGTAATAGCGACGGTTACCACGCCGCTTCATGGGACGCAGCTGGGTGAACTCCTGCTCCCAATACCGTAGCACGTGAGGCTTGACACCACACAGATCCCCGACCTCACCGATGGTGAAGTAGCGTTTGGCGGGGATGGGAGGAAGCGCTTTCTCCATTGAAATCAATGCTGTACGAGAGAAAGCTGCAAGGTTACTCTAAGTTATGGCCGGATGCAAAGCCTGTTTGCACCGGCGGCGCGAAAACCCGGCCCGTGGCGAAGCTCAGGCGACCGCCGGGCGCCCCTCGTCCTGGATTTGTTCCTTGAGCTTGTGGCTGGCGTGGAAGGTCACCACGCGGCGCGCTTCGATCGGGATGGCCTCGCCAGTGCGCGGGTTGCGGCCTGGGCGCGGTGCCTTGGTGCGGATCTGGAAGTTGCCGAAACCCGAAATCTTGACGTCATTGCCATTGACCAGGCTGTCGGCAATCAGGTCGAAGAAGGCGTCGATCATGTCCTTGGACTCGCGCTTGTTCAGCCCGATCTGCTCAAACAGCAGTTCCGCCAGCTGCGCCTTGGTGAGCGCCGGGGTTTCCAGACTTTCGACCGTGATTTCCATGATTTCGCCGTCTCGTTATGTGTTCTTCTTGCGTCGCGCGCTCAGGCCCGCAGCCGCGCGCCCACCTGCTGTTGCAGCGTCGCCAGCACGGCCTGCACAGCGGACTCGATCTGCTCTTCCGTCAGCGTCGCCGCATCGCTGTTGAGCGTCAGGCGCACCGCCAGGCTCTTCTCGCCTACCGCTAGCGTGCCGGCCGCCTGGCCCGGCTTGGCGCGATAGACGTCGAACAGTACCGCATTTCGCAACACGCCGGCAGTAGGGGCTG
>CALRMF020000226.1:0-4906 GCA_943369035.1 Curvibacter sp. AEP1-3 | reverse complement strand
AGTTCATGGTGCGCAACCAGCTCGACACCATGATCGGCTGCGCCAGCATCCCGATGCTGCACAACGGCGTGGTCAGCGGCGACGTGGCGGCCAGCATCTGGAACCAGCTCAAGGACACGCACCTGGCCCCCATCGAGTACCAGGTGCGCCCGCGTCTGCCGCTGCCGGTGGAGGAGCTGGACGGCCATCTCGACGTGGAGCCGCCGGCGCTGATCAAGGGTTATCTGCGCCTGGGCACCAAGGTGTTGGGTGCGCCGGCCTGGGACCCGGACTTCAACAGCGCCGACCTGCCCATGCTGATGCGCCTGCAGGACCTGCCGGCACGCTACCGAAAGCACTTTCTGGGCGCCTGATGAAGAAGACCTTCGATCCGCTGAATCCCTGGCTCGACGGCCTGGCGCCGCCGGACGAGGGTGACGACGAGCACGATGTGCAGCCCCGCTGCCGCGCCATCTTCATCTCCGACCTGCACCTGGGCACGCCCGGCTGCCAGGCGCAGGAGCTGCTGGCCTTCCTGAAGGCGCACCCGAGCGACTACCTCTACCTGGTCGGCGACATCGTCGATGGCTGGCAGCTGCGCCGGCGCTGGTACTGGCCGCAGGCGCACAACGACGTGGTGCAGAAGCTGCTGCGCCGCGCGCGCAAGGGCTGCCGCATCATCTACGTGCCGGGCAACCATGACGAGTTTGCGCGCGGCTTCATCGGCCACCAGTTCGGTGGCATCGAGGTGGTGGAGGAGGCGGTGCACGTCACCGTCGACGGGCGCCGCCTGTGGGTCATGCACGGCGACTATTTCGACGGCGTGATCCAGTGCGCCAAATGGCTGGCCTACGTGGGCGACAACCTGTACGAGTTCACGCTCAAGCTCAACCGCTACCTGAACCACCTGCGCGCCCGGTTCGGTCTGCCTTACTGGTCGCTCTCCGCCTACCTCAAGCTCAAGGTGAAGAAGGCGGTCAACTTCATCAGCGACTTCGAGGTGGCGGTGGCCAACGAGGCGCGCCGCCTCGGCCACCACGGCGTGGTGTGCGGGCACATCCACCACGCCGAGATGCGCGAGATCGACGGCATCCTGTATTGCAACGACGGCGACTGGGTGGAGAGCCGCTCCGCGCTGGTGGAGCACCACGACGGCCGGCTGGAGGTGCTGCACTGGCGGCCGGCGCAGGGTATGACGGTTCCCACTCCCACAGCAAGGACGGTTTCTGCATGAAGATCGCTTTGGTCACAGATGCCTGGCAGCCCCAGGTCAATGGCGTGGTGACCACGCTGGTCGAGCTGGTGCGCGAGGTGGAGCGCGCGGGGCATGAGGTCGAGGTGATCCATCCCAGCCTGTTCCGCACCCGGCCCTGCCCGGGCTATCCCGGCATCGATCTGGCCGTGCGTCCAGCCAAGCACCTGCGCGAGCGGCTGGACGCCTTGGCGCCGCAGGCCATCCACATCGCCACCGAAGGGCCGCTGGGCTGGGCGGCACGGGCCTATTGTCGCAAGCGCGGCCTGTCGTTCACTACGGCGTTCCATACCCGATTCCCGGAAATTCTGAATGCCGCGCTCAAGGTGCCGCATGCCTGGGGTTATGCCCTGTTCCGGCATTTCCACAAGCCGTCGTCGGGCGTGATGGTGCCGACGCAGGGTGTGTTGAACCTGCTGGGGCAGCGTGGCTTTCGCCATCTGCGCGGCTGGACGCACGGCGTGGACATGCAGCTGTTCCCCTTCCACGAGGAGGTGCAGCTGCACCCGGGGCTGGGCGTGCTGGCGCGGCCGGTGTCGCTGTTCGTGGGCCGGGTGTCGTACGAGAAGAACATCGAGGCCTTCCTCCAGCTGGATGTGCCCGGCACCAAGATCGTCTGCGGCGTCGGCCCGCTGGAGGCGTCGCTCAAGGCGCGCTATCCCCAGGTGCGCTGGCTCGGCATCCTGCCGCGCGAGGAGCTGGCGCGTGTTTACGCGGCAGCCGACATCTTTGTCATGCCCAGCAAGTCGGAGACCTTTGGTCTGGTGATGCTGGAGGCCATGGCCAGCGGCACGCCCGTGGCCGCCTATCCGGTCGATGGCCCGCTGGAGGTGCTGGGCCACAGCGAGGGTCAGGTGGTCGGCGGTGCGCTCGATCACGACCTGCACCAGGCCTGGTACCGGGCGCTGACGGTGCCGCGCCACGAGGCGCGGGCGCGGGCCGAAGTCTTCAGCTGGGCGCATGCTGGCCGGCTGTTCCTCGACCATCTGGTGCCGGCGCAGCCGGAGCCGGTGACCAGGGGCGTGGCGCCGGTGCGTGACGATGTCACACGACTGTCATCAAACATGTAAAGAATCTGCCATCATGCTGTAACAGGCTTGATCAGAACGATGTGACTGCAGATGACTGATACCCAAGCGAAAGCCGACCCCGACACCTTGACCCTGCTGGACCGCGATCACAGCATCCTGGCCTTCAACTGGCGCGTGTTCGACTGGGCCCGCCGCGACGACGTGCCGCTGCTGGAGCGCCTGCGCTACCTGTGCATCGTTTCCTCCAATCTGGACGAGTTCTTCGAGGTGCGGGCCGAGCCGCACCTGAGCGCCAAGCAGGGGCACGACCAGGACGGCACCTACACCGAAGCGTCGTTCGACCGCATGTCGAAGGCCATCCACGAACTGGTGGACCAGCAGTACGCGCTGTACAACGATGCACTCATTCCCGCGTTCGAGAAGCAGGGCATCAAGATCCTGTCGCATGGCGAGCGCAATGCGGCGCAGCGGCGCTGGGTCAAGCAGTACTTCGAGAGCGAGGTCAAGCCGCTGCTGATTCCGGTCGGGCTGGATCCCTCACATCCGTTTCCCCAGGTGGCCAACAAGTCGCTCAACTTCATCGTGCGCCTGGCCGGCCATGATGCCTTTGGTCGCGAGAACGACATTTCCATCGTCAAGGTGCCGCGGGCGCTGCCGCGCCTGATCTGCCTGCCCGAGAAGCTGTGCGGCAAGCGGCGCTTGTTTGTCTCGCTCTCCAGCGTGATCCGGGCCCACCTGGACGAGCTGTTCCCGGGGCGGGACGTCGGCCAGTTCTCGCAGTTCCGCGTCACCCGGCATTCCGATCTGGCGGTGGACGAGGAAGATGCCAAGAACCTGCGCACCGCCCTGCGCCAGGGCTTGCAGCACCGCCACTACGGGCAGGCGGTGCGGCTGGAAGTCTCGGCCGGCTGTTCCGACTACCTGGCGAACTTCCTACTCAAGCAGTTTGACTTGCCCGAAGGCGCGCTCTTTCGCGTGCAGGGGCCAGTCAACCTGGTCCGCCTGAGCCAGCTGGTGGACCTGGTCGACGAGCCGCGCCTGCGCTTCCCGCCCTACAAGGCCTCTTATCCCAGCCAGCTGGTGCGCGACCAGTCGATCTTCGACCAGCTCAAGCGCGGCGACGTGCTCATCCACCAGCCCTACGAGAGCTTCGAGGGCGTGCTGGCCTTCCTGCGCGAGGCGGTCAACGACCCGCAGGTGGTGGCCATCAAGCAGACCATCTACCGCACCGGCTCCAACTCCGAATTGATGGAGCTGCTGCGCGAGGGCGTGCGGCGCGGCAAGGAAGTGATGGTGGTGCTGGAGCTGAAGGCTCGCTTCGACGAAGAAGTCAACATCAACTGGGCCGACAAGCTCGAATCGATCGGGGTGCAGGTGGTGTACGGCGTGGTCGGACTCAAGACCCATGCCAAGATGATGCTCATCACGCGGCGCGAAGGCCGGCACTACCGGCGCTATGCGCACCTGTCGACCGGCAACTACAACCCGGTAACGGCGCGCTTCTACACCGACATCAGCCACCTGACGGCCGACGCGGCGCTCACCTCCGACATCGAGCACGTGTTCGTGCACCTGGCCGGGCAGAGCAAGCTGCCGCGCCTGAACCGCCTGTGGATGGCGCCGTTCCATCTGCACCGCAAGCTGCTGGAGAAAGTCGATGCGCTGACGCAGGCGGCGGCCGCCGGCCGGCCGGCGCGCATCGTGGCCAAGATGAACGCGCTGACGGACGAGGCCCTGATCCGCGCCCTGATCAAGGCCGGCCAGCAGGGCGTGAAGATCGACCTCATCGTGCGCGGCGCCTGCATGCTGCCGGCGCAGGTGCCCGGCCAGACCGACAACATCCGGGTGCGTTCCATCATCGGGCGCTTCCTGGAGCATGCGCGGGTGTTCTACTTCCGCGAGGGCGAGAGCGAGGAGCTTTACCTGTCGAGTGCCGACTGGATGAACCGCAACATGTTGCGCCGTGTCGAGCTGGCCTGGCCGGTGTTGGACCCGTTGCTGCGCCAGCGCATCGTGGACGAATGCCTGGTGGCCGGCCTGCACGACAGCTTGGATGCGTGGGACCTGCAGCCCGACGGCCGCTATGCGCGGGCACGGGCGGCGGGCGGGCGTGGCCACGGCGCGCAGGATGCCCTGATGGTGCGCTACGCCGCGCGCGAGTCGCGCCGGAGTTGAACATGGACCTGGTCTTGTGGCGCCACGCGGAGGCCCAGGACTGGGCCGAGGGCTGCAACGACCTGGAGCGCTCGCTGACGCCGCGCGGCGAGAAACAGGCCGCCCGCATGGCCGCCTGGCTTGACCGGCAGTTGCCGGAGGGCGCGCGCATCCTGGTCAGCCCGGCGCGCCGCACCGAGCAGACCGCATTGGCCCTGGGGCGCAAGTACAAGATCCGCAACGAACTGGCGCCGGACGGCTCGGCGCAGCAGCTGCTGGACGTGGCGCAGTGGCCCAATGGCCGTACCACCACGCTGGTGGTGGGGCATCAGCCGGTGCTGGGCGAGGTGGTGGCCCGCTTGCTGGGCATGCAGGCCAGCGACTGCGCGGTGCGCAAGGGGGCCGTGTGGTGGCTGCGCCACCGCGTGCGCGACGGCGTGCCGCAGACGGTGCTGCTCACCGTGCAGTCGCCCGAGGTGCTGTAGGGCCG